>CBFGOD010000563.1:0-2666 GCA_965650295.1 uncultured Shinella sp.
GCGGATGCGTCGGCATCGTCCGCCGGAGCGGTGTTTTCCCGGGAAAGGTGATAAGCCTTTCCGTCCGGGCCGGGCTCGATGGAGAGTCCAGCCCGGATGCAAAACCGGCCAGGACCCCGCTCCGGAAACCGGCGGCAGACATCCCTGGCCTCAGCCTTTGCAGAGAGACCCAAGTCGCAGGCAAAAACCGCTGAACGGGGTGCTGAAAGGTGCCACCTATATTATTTCAGTCGAGGCAGCTCTCAGCGCCCCGTCCGAAATGCTCTTTGAAACCCACGGGCGGACAATCCGCCGCGTGGACCCAAGCCTATGGAGACGGCCGCCTCAGGCCTCCTCGTAGATCCGCTGCCCCTCCAGAAGGGCGGCATCGAGCCGACCGCCCTCGGGGAAGAGCGCGAGCGTTTTCGGCCTGTCGACGCCGTCCACCAGCCGATGACAGGTCTGCACCTCCCCGAGCACCGTCGTGACGGGGATGACGCCGGCCCAGATCGGCAGGGCGAAATCTTCCTCGTCGTCGCCGACGCCCTTGGCGCGGACTTTTGCGGCGGCATCGTCGATCACCATGGCGATGATCGTCGTGGCCTTGGCCTCCTGCGGCGTGATGGGGCGCAAGAGCGCGCTGCGCTCGGGATAGAAGCGGTCGACCACGTCGCGCATCGCCTCGATTTTCTCCGCCTCGTCCTCGACGAGCCGCGCCGTGCCGAAACACATGGCGGAGCGGTAATTGGCCGAATGGTTGAAGCCGGAGCGGGCGAGCACCAAGCCATCGAGATGGGCGACGGTGAGGCAGGCGGGCGTGCCGGTCTTCAGGTGGCGCAGCATGCGGCTCGCCGACGAGCCGTGCCAGTAGAGCGTGTCGCCCCGGCGCCAGAACAGCGTCGGTGTCGCATAGGGCTGGCCGTCGATGACATAGGCGACATGACAGAGCATGGCCGCATCGAGAATGGCATGGACCGCCGCGCGGTCGTAGCTGCCGCGTTCATGCATTCGCTTGACGCGGTTGCGCGGGGTGACGGGATAGGCGGCGGCTTCAGTCTCGGCGGTCATGCGGGTCTTGCCTTTCAAACAGGGTGACGCCATGGTGCGCCATGTCATTGGATCGAAAAAGCACCAATTCAGAGCAAAAAATCAGGACCAATCTGCCGGATTGGTCCGCGCTCATTCCCGTCCTGCCGGCGGCGGGGAAGCGCACGCCCGCGCTCTATCGCGAGCTGCGCCGGCTGATCGAGGCGGGCGATATCCCGCCCGGCGCCAAGCTGCCGCCATCGCGCGATCTCGCCGGCCGGCTGAAGACGTCGCGCGGCAGCGTGGTCGCCGCCTTCGAAATGCTGATCGCCGAAGGCTATGCCGAGGCCCGAACCGGTGCGGGCACCTTCGTTGCCGGCCGCGTGCCGACGGTGAAACCCACGGTCCCCGCACCATCGGAGAGCGTCGAGCCGAAAATGCCGCTGCCGGGCACGCTCGGCGTGGCGATGGCGGATACCCGCACGCTCGGCCTGTTCCGCATGCTCCTGTCGCGCCACCTCGCCCGCCCCGGCCCGGAGCATTTCTACTATGGCGATCCGCGCGGCGGCGATGCGTTGCGCCAGGTCATCGCCGCCTATCTGCGGCAGGCGCGCGGCGTGCGCTGCGAGGCGCGCTCGATCGTCATTACGACGGGCATCCAGCAGGGCATCGACCTCGTCATCCGCAGCGCGCTTGCCGCCGGCGACCGGGTGATGATCGAGGATCCCTGTTATCCGAGCGCCCGCGCCGCGCTGGCCGGCGCCGGTCTTGTTCTCACCGGCCTGCCGGTCGATGAAGAGGGCGCGGATATCGGACAGGCCGTGCCGGGTGCGAAGGCGGTCTATGTCACGCCCTCGCACCAGTTCCCGCTCGGCGTGGCGATGAGCATGCGCCGGCGGCTCGCCTTGATCGACTGGGCGCGCGAGACGGGCGGCTGGATTCTCGAGGACGACTATGACAGCGAGTTCCGCTTCGCCGGCCCGCCGCTCGCCGCCATGCAGGGCATGGATGACAGCGGCCGCGTGATCTATCTCGGCACCTTCTCCAAGGTGCTGTTTCCCGGCCTTCGCCTCGGCTATGCCGTGATCCCCGATGCGCTGCTCGACCACGTCATCGCGCTGCGCATCCGCACCGACCGCAGCCCGCCGACGCTCGCCGAGGCCGCGCTGACCGACCTCATCCGCGAGGGCCACTTCTCGGCGCATCTGAGGCGGGCAAGACGGCAGGCGCAAACGGCACGGGATGCCCTGGTGGCGGGGCTTTCGGCGGCGCAAAACCTCACCGTCACTGTGCCGGACCAAGGGTTGCACCTCGTCGCGGCGCTTCCGCCATCGCTCATCGATACGGATGCCGTCGAGATCGCCCGCCAGGCCGGGCTGGGCGTGCGCGCCCTCTCGGCGATGGCCGTCACCCACACGCCGCGGCAGGGCCTGGTGATCGGCTTCTCCGGCTTTGCGCCTGATGTGCTGGAGGCGGCCGCAAGACGGTTCGCGGCTGATATCGCCGGCTTCTAGGCGACGCGGCGCGCTTCTGCCGCCCCGATCGTCGCCACCCAGGCGCGGGCCAGTGCGAGGCCGGTAGCATCGGCGGCCGGGCCGTGTTCGGCGGCAAGGGCGTCGCGGCGCGCATGCCATTCGGGCGCGGTGGTCCGGATCAGGTCC
>CBFGOD010000564.1:0-2658 GCA_965650295.1 uncultured Shinella sp.
GTGCTCATGCTGTGCGTTTCCTCATGTTCTTCGCGTGCTGCCCACTGCATCTGCGCTGCCCCTCATCCGGCTGCCGCCACCTTCTCCCCGCAGGCGGGGAGAAGGGATATGCCGCGCCGTTTTCCTCCATTCCGACCGTTCTGTTCGGCAGGTTCCCTCTCCCCGTTTACGGGGAGAGGGCTAGGGTGAGGGGCAATCACTCAACCGCGCGGTGCCCGCTTCTGGAGTTTCAGCTTCTCGCGCACTTCGGCCGGGCCGATGATCCGGGCGCCCATGCTTTCGATCACGTTCACGGCCTTTTCGACGAGCTGCGCATTGGTGGCGAGCTGGCCCTTGCCGACATAGAGATTGTCTTCCAGGCCGACGCGGACATTGCCGCCGGCCAGTACGGACGCCGCCGGATAGGCCATGGCATTGCGGCCGATGGAGAAGGCGGAGAACGTCCAGTTGGCCGGCACGTTGTTGACCATCGCCATGAAGGTGTTGAGGTCATCGGGCGCGCCCCACGGAATGCCCATGCAGAGCTGGATGAGCACCGGATCCTCGATGACGCCTTCCTCGACCAGCTGCTTGGCGAACCAGAGATGGCCGGTGTCGAAGGCTTCGATTTCCGGGCGCACGCCGAGATCGGTCATCATCTTGCCCATGGCGCGCAGCATCGACGGCGTGTTGGTCATCACGTAGTCGCCGAGCGAAAAGTTCATCGTGCCGCAATCGAGCGTGCAGATTTCGGGCAGGCATTCGGCGACGTGGGACACGCGCTCGGTCGCGCCGACCATGTCGGTGCCGACGGGGTTGAGCGGCAGCGGCTGTTCGGTGTTGCCGAAGATCATGTCGCCGCCCATGCCGGCGGTGAGGTTCAGCACCACGTCGACTTCCGCATCGCGGATGCGCTCGGTCACTTCGCGGTAGAGATCGTTGCGGCGGCTCGGCGCGCCGGTTTCCGGATCGCGGACGTGGCAATGCACGACGGCAGCACCGGCCTTGGCGGCGTCGATGGCCGATTCGGCGATCTCTTTGGGCGAACGTGGAACGTGGGGCGATTTGCCGGCGGTATCGCCGGAGCCGGTGACGGCGCAGGTGATGAAGACATCACGGTTCATGGCTAAGGGCATGTGGTCTCTCCCAGAATTCTTGTTGGGTCCATTACGAGCCAAGAGGAGGCGCAGTGCTTTCACTTTTCGGATCCATCCTTGACAATTCGAGAGATGAAAAAGCAGGATATCGCCATGCTCGATCCATCCGCCGATACTCTCGACATTGATATTCTCGTGCTGCCCGAGACGAACCTCATCCTCGTCGCCTCGGTCATCGAACCCTTGCGCGCGGCCAACCGCATCTCCGGCCAGGACCTCTATCGCTGGCGCATCTTCTCGCCGGATGGCGCGCCAGTGGAGACGCGCAGCCGCATTCCCGTGCCCGTCGACGGCGTGTTCCGGCCGGAGCGGGAGGCCCATCCGCTCTTCGTACTCTCCAGCTATCAATGGCAGATGAGTGCGACGCCTCTGTTGCGGCGCCAGCTTTCGCAGACGGCGCGCTACCGCTCGATGATGGCGGGTATCGAATCAGGCAGCTGGCTGCTTGCCGAGGCAAGCCTGCTGAACGGCCATTCCGTGACGATCCACTGGGAGGACATGGAGGAATTCGCCTCGCGTTACCCGCAGATCGCGGTCATGCGCGAGCGTTACGTCATCGACGGCAAGCGCATCACCACTGGCGGCTCGCTGCCGACGCTCGACCTGATGCTGGAGATCATCCGCCGCCGGCAGGGCTATTCGCTGGCGCTGGAAGTCTCGCGGTTGTTCATCTACGAGCACGAGCGCACCGGCGGCCTCCTGCAGGTGCCGGCGCTCGGCAACATGCGCGTCGCCGACCAGCGCGTCAGCCAGTCCGTGCGGCTGATGGAGGAGACGGTGGATGCGCCACTCACTCTGACGCGGCTTGCCAAGCGCGTCGGCATCAGCGCCCGCCATCTCCAGGATCTCTTTCAGGAATCGATGGGTGTCGCCCCCCACCAGCATTATCTTGCGCTCCGCCTCAATGCCGCTCGGCGCAAGGTCATCGAGACCAAGGCCGAATTCGCCGACATTGCCGCACTCACCGGCTTCAACTCCTCCTCCGCCTTCTCGCGCAGCTATCGCGCGCATTATCACGAAAGCCCGACGGAGACCCGGCGGCGGCTGCGGGCGGGGGCGAAGGGTTAGGATCTCGCAAGCAGCTTGACCATCGTCTCCGCCGCCTGCCGAGAGAGGGCGTCGCGCGGCCAGACGAGGCTGAGGGATTGCTGGTAGGCGGTGTCGAGGGGGAGCAGCGTCGGCGGCGGGTTGATGTTGGCAACGGAATGTTCCGGCAGCACGGAGAGGTGGCCGTGGTCCAGCACGAGATTGATGATAACGGGGATCGAATCGACTTCGACCAGCGTCAGGCGAGAGCGCTCGGCTGGAGAGAGGGTCGCTTCCAGAAAACGGTCGGTCATCTGGCGCAGGCCGCTCTTCGGGCTCGGGACGGCAATGGGATAGCGGCGCAACAGGGCGGCGAAATCCTGCCGTTCGGTCTCCTCCAGCGCACGCGGGGCGGCGAGCGCCAGTTGTGAGCGGCCGATCAGCTGCCCATCGAATTCGGCGGCGCCGCGTACGATCGACACGCGCGCCGTAACTT
>CBFGOD010000565.1:0-2653 GCA_965650295.1 uncultured Shinella sp.
CTGCCGCCTGCTGCAGCTCGGCCGGATCCGTCGAGTTGATCTTGTGGCCGTTCAGGATGAGGCCGACCGCCAGCACCTCGCGCATGTCGTCGAGCAGGGTGAATTTCAGGCCCTTGGCCTTCACCGTCTCGATCAGGTCCTTCCAGCCCGTGATATCCTTTCCGAGCACCTTGCGGTTGTACATGATGCCGACCGAGCCCCAGGCATAGGGCAGGCAATATTCGCCGTTCGGATCGCTCTTGGCGCGCAGGAAGGCGGGATCGATATTCTTGAAGCCTTCATACGTGTTGATGTCGGTCTTCTCCAGAAGATCGAGCTTGGCCATGATGTCCTGCATGTGCACGGACGGGAAGACGATGTCATAGCCCGTGGCGCCGCCCTGGATCTTGGCCAGCATTTCCTCATTGGAGGAATAGGTCGAGAGGTTGACCTTGATCGAGGTCTCCTCTTCGAACTTCTTCAAAACCTCCGGATTGATATATTCGCCCCAGTTATAGACGTTGAGCTCCGCGGCACTGGCCATGCCCGTCGTGGCCATGAGCACGGCGAGCGAAACGGCGGCGCGGCGAAAGCCGGACAGACCGGCATCATGCGATTTCGGCATAAATACTCTCCTCTGATGGTTCGGCCCGTCGTGGCCCCGACGCTTTCCTTTGCGCCGCATTTCCCGTCCCGGCTTCTTTCGGCCGTTGACTTGGATGAACAAATGGTATCCAAATATCTAAATCGCACAAGCGTTATTTTTATAACATATATGGGGAACGACGATGCGAGATTCCATAGTCCGCCTGGAAAAGGCGGCGAAGGCCTTTGCCACACCGGAAGGCCATACCGTGACAGCGCTCGACGCGATCGACCTCGATGTCAGCCGAAACGAATTCCTGACGCTGCTCGGGCCATCAGGCTGCGGCAAGACCACCCTGCTCCAGGCGATCAGCGGCTTCGTCCAGCTCGATGGCGGGCGCATCCTGATCGACGGCGAGGACATGACCGACCGGCCGCCCTACCGCCGCCCGGTCAACACGGTGTTCCAGAATTATGCGCTCTTCCCGCATATGACGGTGGGCGAAAACACCGGCTATGCGCTTGAGGTCGCCGGTATCGCGAAAGCGGAACGGACGAAGCGCGTCGGCGACGCGCTGCGCATGGTCGGGCTTGAGGGCATGGAGGGCCGCAAGCCCCGTCAGCTCTCCGGCGGCCAGCAGCAGCGCGTGGCGCTCGCCCGCGCCATCATCGCCCGGCCAAAGCTGCTCCTGCTCGACGAGCCCCTGTCGGCGCTCGACAAGAACCTGCGCCAGTCCATGCAGATCGAGCTGAAGACGCTGCAGCACGAGCTCGGCATCTCCTTCATCTTCGTGACGCACGACCAGCAAGAAGCGCTGACCATGTCGGACCGCGTCGCCGTGCTCTCGGGCGGGCGCATCCAGCAGCTCGACACGCCGCGCGCCATCTACGACCAGCCGAAGAACAGTTTCGTCGCCACCTTCGTCGGCGCCAGCAATCTCTTCGAGGGCGAGGCCGGCAGCGGACAGCTCGTTACCAAGGATGGCCTATCCATTTCTCATGGCCGGCACGGTGCAACGGGTGCGGCGACCGCCCTCATCCGCCCCGAACAATTCTTCATTCCGCAAGCCGGCGACAGCGCGCCGGGCCTCGACGTCGATCTGGAGCAGATCGTTTTCGTCGGCTCGACCTTCGAGCCGTTCGGCCGCACTGCGACCGGCCGGCGCGTCATCGCGGAAATCCCCGCCATGCGGCGCAGCCTCGTCGGCGAGATCGAGCAGTCGCGCCGCGCGCGCCTTGCCTACGATCCCGCGGCGGTGCACCTCCTTCCGGCGGAGGCGGCCTGACATGACGTCGATTGCCTTTCGCCGCCGCGCCCAGCTTGCCGTCCTGCTCGGACCGGTCTCGCTGTTCCTGGCGGTCTTCTTCCTCGGCCCGCTCGCCATCATGATCGTGACGAGCTTCCTCGCGCCCGGCCTCTACGGCGGGGTGGAATGGACCTGGTATCCGCACAATTACGGCCGTATCCTCGGCTTTGCCGACCCCATGTTCGAGGATTTCGATCCGATCTACATCGCGATTTTTCTCCGCTCGTTGAAAATCGCGGCGATAACGTTCCTGGCGACGCTCCTCGTCTGCTACCCGGCCGCCTTCTGCATCAGCCGGCTCTCCGACCGCTGGAAAAATTTCTGTCTCTTCCTGATCACGCTGCCCTTCTTCACCAGCCTGATCGTGCGGCTGTTCATCTGGGTGCTGATCCTGCGCCCGACCGGCCTCGCCAATGAGGTGCTGATCGGCACCGGTATCGTCAGCCGCCCACTCGACCTCATCTACACGGACGGCGCGATCATTCTCGGCATGGTCTATGTCTTCATTCCGTTCATGTTCATGCCAGTCTATGCCAGCGTCGAAAAACTCGACTGGACGCTGGTGCGCGCCTCGCTCGATCTCGGCGCCGGGCCGGTCCGCACCTTCCTGCGCATCATCCTGCCGCTGACGGCACCGGGCATCGCGGGCGGCGCGGTCATCGTCTTCATCCCAGCACTCGGCAATTTCGTCGTGCCGGCCATTCTCGGCGGCGCGAAGGTCATGATGCTGGGCAATCTCATCGAGCAGCAGTTCCTCGCCGCGCGCAACTGGCCCTTCGGCT
>CBFGOD010000566.1:0-2637 GCA_965650295.1 uncultured Shinella sp.
AGTGACCGAGACCCTGCAAAAACGCCAGCAATTGCGCACCGAAGCCCGCGCCCTCCAGCGCGCCGCCACCGAAAGCGCCATGGTGGAGGACGACGGCTGGTACGAGGACGTGCACCTGATCGACACCGAACTGGAAAACCTCGGCCGCAGCGTTGACGAAAAGGGCGCGGCGACATTGTAGGGAAAGTGCGGCAAAGACCCCTCACCTGCCTGCCGGCATCCTCTCCCCACAAGGGGGAGAGGAGTCCACTTGGCACGACCTTCCCTCCTTCATTCCACGTCGAAGAAGAGGGAAAACGGTACGGCACCCGTCCTCTCCCCACTGTGGGGAGAGGATGCCGGCAGGCATGTGAGGGGTTTTATGGCCCAGCCCTTGACCTTTCGACCCCGCCCCCTTAACCCGCCCTCACAACCAAGGACGGATCGAGGGTACGGGCATGAAGGTTCTGTTGATCGGATCGGGCGGACGCGAGCATGCACTCGCCTGGAAGCTGGCGCAGTCCCCGCTGCTCGATACGCTCTATGCGGCCCCCGGCAATCCCGGCATCGCGGAATGCGCCACACTCGTTTCGCTTGACATCGATGATCACGCCGCCGTCGTTTCCTTCTGCAAGGAGAACGGCGTCGGCTTCGTCGTCGTCGGACCGGAAGCGCCGCTCGTCGCCGGCATCGCCGATGTGCTGCGTGCAGCCGACATCGCCGTCTTCGGCCCTTCCACCGCCGCCGCCCAGCTTGAGGGCTCCAAGGGCTTCACCAAGGATCTCTGCGCGAAATACGACATCCCCACCGGCGCCTACCAGCGCTTCACGGATACCGCTTCCGCCAAGGCCTATATCCAGGCCGAGGGGGCGCCGATCGTTATCAAGGCGGACGGGCTTGCCGCCGGCAAGGGCGTGACCGTGGCGATGACGCTCGACGAGGCGCTGGCCGCCGTCGACGATTGCTTCGACGGCGCTTTCGGCGCGGCCGGTGCGGAAGTCGTGGTCGAAGCCTTCCTCGATGGCGAGGAGGCGAGCTTCTTCTGCCTCTGCGATGGCGTGAACGCGCTGCCGCTCGCCTCCGCCCAGGACCACAAGCGCGTCGGCGACGGCGATACCGGCCCGAACACCGGCGGCATGGGCGCTTACTCCCCCGCCCCCGTCATGACGGCCGAGATGGTCGAGCGCACGATGAAGGAGGTCATCGAGCCGACGATCCGCGGCATGGCGGCCGATGGCCATCCCTTCCAGGGCGTGCTCTTCGCCGGCCTGATGATCACCGCCAAGGGTCCGGAACTCATCGAATACAATGTGCGGTTCGGCGATCCGGAATGCCAGGTGCTGATGATGCGCCTGGAAAGCGACCTCCTGCCGATCCTGCATGCCGCCGCCATCGGCCGCCTCGACAAGGTTTCCGCCGAATGGCGCGACGCCCCGGCGCTGACGATCGTCATGGCCTCCAAGGGCTATCCGGCCGCCTACGAGAAGAACACGCCGATCCGGTCCATTCCCGCCGATGATGCCGCCACCAAGGTGTTTCATGCCGGCACAGCCCTGAAGGACGGCCAGCTGGTCGCGACCGGCGGGCGTGTGCTCAATGTCACGGCCGTGGCGCCGACGGTGGCCGAAGCACAGGCTGCGGCCTATCAGGCGCTCGACAGGGTCGAATGGGACAACGGCTTCTGCCGGCGCGACATCGGCTGGCGTGCCGTCGCCCGCGAACAGGCCTGATGCGGCAGGGCGAAAAACGCCCGATAGTTCAAAGTTTACCATTTCCCCTGACGGGACCGTAACCGGCGGGCGCTATTCTCCTCTCAACCATGAGGGAGATCCTTTGATGCGCACCCTGCTGACCTTCGCCGTTCTGCTTGCCGCCGCCCCCGCTTTTGCCGGTTCTTTCGAACCCGTGACCGGCGTGACCGCGGCCGGAAGCATCGAGACCGTGAACTGCGCCGATTGCCCGGCGCTGAAGCCGGCACGAAAGGCCAGCACCTACCACGTCGATGCCATCGACCCCGGCACGCAGAAGGTCGAGATCCGCGAAGCCAATGGCGAGCGCAAGATCTACCGTACCGAAGCCTGGATGGGCGGTTCGCCGGTGCTCTTCGTCAGCAAGGCGCCGGCCGAAACGGTGCAGGCGGCGGATGCCACGGCACCGGCCGATGACACGACCGTCGCAATCGATGCTACCGCCAAGACGAGTGCTGTGGGTGGCGATGCGGCGCGCGATGCGAAGACGGCCGCGATGGCCTCTTCACGCGAGTTTGATCCGTCAGGGTTTGAATTGCGGGTCAACTGACCCCATATTAATCGGACCCTGCCTCTCGGTCCCTCCAGACTGACAGGATTCCGCGCAAGCGGACGGTGCGCCCCTGACCTCAAGCAGGGGCGTATTCGTGTCAGCCGATAGCCTCGACGAGTTGGTCGACCTCACGATCGGAATAGACGGCGATGCCGTTGCGCCGCAGAAACGCCGCCGTCACCCCCTGCGTACTGCATCATCCGCTGCTGCATCTTCTGCGCGGAGTCGGTCGCAACCGCCGTCGGCTGCAGACGCGCCTGCGCGAACATCGTGATCATCATCATCGCCGGCAGGACGTGATACGGGTCCGCCGCCGAGAGGTCGTTGATCCAGCCGGGGATGAACGGCTGCCAGTAC
>CBFGOD010000567.1:0-2632 GCA_965650295.1 uncultured Shinella sp.
GATCATCGCCCGCGTCATGCCGCAGACATCAGCCGAACCGTCAGCGACCACCGCTTCAGCTTCCTGAGGCTGGTTGATGCGGCCCGTCACGAAGACGGGGATGCCGAGCGTCTTGCGGAACCGCGCCGCATCTCCCGCCAGATAGGCCGCGCGGTAGGCCATCGGCGGCACGATATGCACGGCGCCGCCGAGCGAGGCGGATGTGCCCGTCGTGATGCTCACATAATCCAGCAGCGGCTCCAGCCGGCGACAGATTTCCAGCGCCTCGTCATTGGCAAGTCCTTCTTCATCACGCTCACCGGCGCTGATGCGCATGCCGATGACGAAATCCTCCGAGGTCGCGGCCCGCATCGCGGCAAGCGCTTCCTCGGCAAAGCGCAGCCGGTTTTCCAGCGAGCCGCCATACTCGTCCTTGCGGCGATTGACGCGCGGATTGAAGAACTGCGCGGGCAGATAGCCGTGGCTCGCGACGAATTCGGCACCATCGACGCCCGCTGCATGCATGCGCCCGGCGGCCGATGCATAACCGGCGACGATCTCGTCGATCATGCGCTTGTCGAGCGCGCGCGGCATCACGCGGAAACGTTCGTTCGGCGAGACGGAAGGGGCATAGGCAACGGTCAGAAGCCCGTCGCCGCCCTCCATGATCTCGCGGCCGGGATGGAAGAGCTGCGAGAAGAGCACGCAGCCCTCGGCATGACAGAGCTCCGCGAGCCGGCGATAGCCGTCGATACAGTCGTCCTCCGTCGCCATCAGCATATGCGAGGTGTAGCGCGCCGTCTCGTGCACGCCTGCAACCTGACTGACGATCAGCCCGACGCCACCCTTGGCGCGGGCGGCGTGATAGGCAAGCAGCGCTTCGTTGACGAGACCGTCCGTCGGCAGCGTCGTGTCGTGGCCCGTCGACATGATGCGGTTCTTCAGCACCACGCCGCGGATTTTCAGCGGCTGGAACAGGTGCGGAAACGCTGACGACATCACGGCGTCGTTGGAAGGTTCGGCTTGCATCATCGGGATCCTCCTCCCAAAGCTGTCAGGCTGCGTCAGACGTCGCTTGCGAGAAAGGTGTAGATCTTGCGGGTCTGCTCGTGGATCGTCCATTCACCGCGCCAGCCGAGTGGCAGCGCGAACATTTCGCCCGCACCGATCTCCTGCGACGTGCCGTCACTGTTGTGCAAGGTCACGCGACCGGTGAGCAGATGGCAGACCTCGGCGTTCTGTATGCGGTCGGCGGTAAAGCGGCCGGGCGTGCATTCCCAGATGCCGGTCTCCATTTTGCCGTTCGCGCTGGTCCAAAGCGCCAGCGTCGCCTCCTGCTGGTCGCCCTCGATGGAGGTGGGCTTTGCCGCGAAGGCGCCGATGTCGAGCTTCAGGAGGTCGCCGAAATTCTCAAAACTGATCATGGAAATATCCTTTGAATGGGTCCGTGACCGGTAATGCTGTCTGCAAGGCCGGCAAGTTTGGATGTATGGTCGAGGCCGGCGAATTCGCGTTCGTCCGCCATGCGGTAGAGCTGGTACATGGAATGCACGCCGAGCCAGCGGAAGGGCTCCGGCTCCCATTTGCGCACCGTGCGGTTCACCCAGGGCAGCCCTGTCAGTTCGGTGTCGCGGTTGAGCACGAGATCGGCCAGCGTGCGGCCGGCGAGGTTGGTGCTGGAAACGCCGAGACCGACATAGCCACCCGCCCAGCCGATGCCGCTGTCGCGGTCGAAGCCCGCCGTCGTGCACCAGTCGCGCGGCACGCCGAGCACGCCGCACCAGGCATGGTCGATCTTCAGCGACTTCGTCTGCGGCAGCAGGCGCGTCAGGATGGTGTAGAGCGCATCGATGGTTGCTTGCTGCGTGCGGCCGTTGACGTCGGTCGCCGAGCCGAAGCGATAGGGCACGCCGCGCCCGCCCATGGTGATACGGCCCTCGCGGGTGCGCTGGGCGTAGCAATAGGCATGCGCTGCATCGCCGAGCAGTTCATGGCCTTCCCAGCCGATCTCCTTCCACAGCGCCTCCGACACCGGCTCGGTAACGATCTGCGCGCTGTTGAGCGGCAGCCAGGTGCGCTCGTGGCCGGGCAGGCCGGCGGTGAACCCTTCCGTGGCGCGGATGATGACAGGCGCGCGCACCGTGCCGCGATCGGTCTCGACGCGACCCTTTTCGAAGCGGGTGACGGCCGTACCCTCGAAGATCGAGACGCCGAGACCTTCCACCACCTTGGCGAGGCCGCGCACCAGTTTGGCCGGCTGGACGCGCGCCATGTCGCGGATGACGAAGGCACCCAGAACGTTGGCGACGCGGATGCGCTTGGCCGCCGCCTCGGCGGACAGCATTTCGATGCGCTCCGGCGGCATCTCCCAGTCGAGATAGAACTGGTATTCCTCGCGCGCCCGTTCGAGCTGCGGCTTGTTGGTGGCGAAGGTGATGTTGTCGACGCGCAGGATATCCGCATCGATGCCTTCGGCCTCGGTGACGCGGATCACTTCATCGACGGTGCCGGCCATGGCGCGCTGCATGTCCACGACGGCGCCGCGGCTGGAGGTCTTGAGGTACTTTTCGCGCGACCAGCTGAAGCCGCCCGACAGCCAGCCGCCATTGCGGCCCGAAGCGCCGAAGCCGGCAAACGCGCGCTCGACGATGAC
>CBFGOD010000568.1:0-2616 GCA_965650295.1 uncultured Shinella sp.
CAAGACCTCTGAGAAAGACTCAGTCCTCGTTCGCCGCAAGCTGCGAGAGAACTTCGCCCCGGCCGCGGGCGCGCAGGATGAGCGGCACGACGATGGCGAGGAAGGCCAGACCGAAGAGCAGCACGGCGATCGGCGACATGAACAAAGCCGTCACGTCGCCCTGGCTGATCGCCAGTGCCCGGCGCAACTGCTGCTCGGCCATCGGCCCCAGGATGAGGCCGACCACGACGGGCGCGATCGGATAGCCGAACAGCCGCATGGCAAAACCGAGCAGGCCGAAAGCCAAGAGCATGCCGAGTTCGAAGACCGACGGGTTGGCGCCGATCGTGCCGAGCGTCGCGAAGACCAGAATGCCGGCATAGAGCCAGGGCTTCGGGATGCTCAGCAGTTTCACCCAAAGGCCGATCAGCGGCAGGTTCAGCACCAGCAGCATGAAATTGGCGATGAGCAGGCTGGCGATGAGGCCCCAGACGAGCTGCGGATTGGTCGCAAACAACAGCGGCCCCGGTTGCAGGCCGTATTGCTGGAAGCCGGCGAGCATGATGGCAGCGGTCGCCGAGGTCGGAAGACCAAGCGTGAGCAGCGGAACGAGCGTGCCGGCGGCGGATGCATTGTTGGCCGCTTCCGGCCCGGCCACGCCTTCGATGGCGCCCTTGCCGAATTCTTCCGGATGTTTGCTCAGCTTCTTTTCCGTGGCGTAGGAGAGAAACGTGCCGATCTCCGCGCCGCCGGCCGGCATGGCGCCGATCGGGAAGCCGATGGCGGTGCCACGCAGCCAGGGTTTCCACGAGCGCGCCCAATCGGCCGCGTTCATCCAGACCGAACCCTTCACGGCCTCGATCTTGTCCGGCTCGGAATCGCCCTTGGAGGCGATGTAGAGCGATTCACCGATGGCGAACATGGCGACGGCCAGCGTCGTCACTTCCACGCCGTCGAGAAGATCGGGAATGCCGAAGGACAGGCGCGTCTGGCCGCTCAGCTGATCGATGCCGATGATCGCGAGCGTCAGGCCAACGAAGAGCGAGGTGAGGCCGCGCAGGGTGGAATCACCAAACGCCGATGAGACCGTCACGAAGGCGAGCACCATCAGCGCGAAATATTCGCGCGGGCCGAAAACCAGTGCGAGCTTGACGATGAAGGGCGCGATGAAGGCGAGCGCCAGCGTGGCGATGAGGCCGGCGACGAAGGAGCCGATGGCCGCCGTCGCAAGGGCCGGTCCGCCGCGCCCCGCCCGCGCCATCTTGTTGCCCTCGAGCGCCGTGACGATCGAGGCGCTTTCGCCGGGCGTGTTGAGCAGGATCGAGGCCGTCGAGCCGCCATACATGCCGCCGTAGTAGATGCCGGCGAACATGATGAGGGAGCCGGCCGGGTCGAGCTTGTAGGTGACGGGCAGGAGCAGCGCCACGGTGAGCGCCGGGCCGATGCCGGGCAGCACGCCGACGGCCGTGCCGAGCGTCACGCCGATCAGCGCATAGAGCAGGTTCATCGGCAGAACGGCGACGGCCAGGCCCTGAAAGAAGAATTCGAATGTCGACATGACGTCGCCCCTTTAGAAAAACAGGCGTTCGAGCGGCCCGGCCGGCAGGGAGAGCTGCAGCAGCTTGGCGAAGATCACCCAGACGACGAAGGAGAGCGCGATGCCGATGGGGATGGTCGCCCAGAGCTTGCGCCGGCCGAAGCCGCAGGCGGTGAGCGCGAAAAGCAGGCCCGTCGCAATCGAGAAGCCGGCGGGCTTGAGCAGCAACATCTGCGCGGCAAGGCCCGCGACGAGACAGATGACCGGCATGCGGGCGACGGGCTCGCGCACGGGGAAATCACCGCGCCAGGCCTCGACAATGGTCCATATGCCGAGGATCACAAGGCCGATCGCGATCCAGTGCGGCACCGTGGCGGGGCCGATCGGCGCGACATTGCTGACGGCGGTGATGCGGGCGACATCCCACCAGATCACGGCGGCGATGATGAGGAGCGCGGGTCCGATGACCAGCGCCGCCCGGTCAGGGCGGCGCTTTCCTCGCGCGTGGGAGGACGGGACCTCGCTCATTTGACGAGCCCGATGTCCTTGAGGATGCTTTCGGTGGCCGCGACATCCTTGTCGAGCTGCGCCTTGAAGGCATCACCGGCCAGATAGGTGTCCTGCCAGCCCTTGGTCTTCAGGATTTCCTGCCAGGCGGCGGACTTGACCATCTTCTCGATATCGCCGTTGATCGCCGTGACCTGCTCGGCCGAAAGGCCGGGGGCAGCCGCAATCATGCGCCAGTTCTGCACGACGACGTCGAGGCCGCTTTCCTTGATCGTCGGGCCATCGATGCCCTCGATGCGCGCATCGCTGGAAATGGCGATCAGGCGCAGCGTGCCGGCCTTCACCTGGCCTTCGAACTCGCCGTAGCCGGAAATGCCCGCGGTCACCTGGTTGCCGAGAATGGCGGCCAGCGCCTCGCCGCCGCCGGCATAGGCGACGTAGTTGATCTTGGTCGGATCGACGCCGGCAGCCTTGGCGATCAGGCCGGCCGTGATGTGGTCCGTGCCGCCGGCCGAGCCGCCAGCCCAGGATACGGCGCCCGGATCGGCCTTCAGGGCCTTGATCAGGTCTTCCATGTTCTGGATCGGCGAGGC
>CBFGOD010000569.1:0-2616 GCA_965650295.1 uncultured Shinella sp.
ACGATTTTTCGCGGGATGCCAATGCGCTGGAGGCGCTTGTCGCAAGGCTGCGCAAGAAACTTGGCGCGGTGGCGATCGGCACGCGCCGCGGCTTCGGCTATTACATGGGCGAAAACGCGCCATGACGCGGCGCTCGCTGCGCCTGCGGCTTGCCCTTGCCGGTGCAGCCTCCATCATTGCCGCCCTCGTGGCGGCTTTCTTCGTTCTTTCTACCCTGTTCGAGCGGCATGTCGAGCGGCGCATCGCCTCCGAACTGGTGCTGCATCTCAACCAGATCATCGCCGGCATTGCCGAGCAACCGGGCTCATCGCTCGTGCTTGCCGCGCCACCGGTCGATCCCCGCTTCGACCGGCCGCTTTCGGGGCTCTACTGGCAGATCGAAAGCGATGGAAAACGGCTGCGGTCGCGTTCGCTGTGGGACGACGTGCTGACGATGCCGGATATCGCCGCCGGTGTCGTGCATACGGAAACCGTGCCGGGGCCGGGGGGTGTGCAGCTGCTTCTGGTGGAGCGTGAGGTCGTGACATCGGCGCAGGCCGGCGCAAAGCCGATGCGGGTCGCGGTGGCTATCGATCGGAGCGACATTTCCCGCGCCACCGATGAATTCGAGGGCGATCTGCTGCCCTATCTCCAGGTGCTTGCCGTGCTGCTTCTGGCTGCGAGCTTCGTGCAGATCGTCGTCGGCCTGCGGCCCCTGGCAACGCTGACCGAGCGCCTTTCGGCCATCCGCGCCGGCAAGGCGGAGCGGCTTGGCAGCGATTTTCCAGACGAGGTGCTGCCGCTGACCGGTGAGGTCGATGCACTGCTTCAATCGCGAGAAAACCAGCTGCGCAAGGCCCGCGAGCGTGCGGCGGACCTGGCGCATGGCTTCAAGACACCGCTGCAAATCCTCTCCGGCGATGTGCTGCGGTTGCGCGAACGGGGCGAGGAGGCGGTGGCGCGCGATATCGAGGCGATCATCCTGCGTATGCGCCGTCATGTGGATCACGAAATGGCGCGCGCCCGGCAGGCCGAGCGAAGCCACGTGGCGCGCAGCGACCTCGGCCGCGTCACCGCGCAGGTCGTCAGCGTTGTCTCGCGCACGCCGGCAGGCCGCGATCTCGACTGGCAGCAGGAAGTCGAGGCCGGCCTCGTGTTGCGCTTGGATGCGGAGGACCTTGCGGAAATTCTTGGCAGCCTCGCCGAAAACGCGGCCCGCTACGCCCGCACCACGGTCAGCATTTCCGGCCGGGCCGAAGAGGGGGCCGCGATCATCGAGATCAGTGACGATGGTCCCGGCATCCCGGAAAGTGAAATCGGCTTCGTGCTGAAGCGGGGCGGGCGGCTCGACACGACAAGCGAGGGCGCGGGGCTTGGGCTTGCCATCGCCGAGAGTTTCGTCGAGGAGGCGAACGGTACGCTCGTGCTCGAAAATCGCAATCCAGGCCTTTGTGCCTGCATCACGCTGCCGCGGATCGTTGCCTGAGATCAGGGTGTCGCGGTTTTCTTCAGCTGGAAATCATCGACGCGGCCAAGCGGTGCATCGGCGATCTCGCCCTTTTCGACCAGCTTTTCGCGCAGGCTCTTGCCGTTGCCTTTGACGATGGTGCCGCCGAGCAGCGCCGTGCCGCTGTCGAGCGCCGGATCAGCCAGCCCGATCGGTTGGGTTTTGGTGATTTCCGTGTCCTCGGTCGCGGGTGTCGCGACGATGAGGTCCTTGAGGTCGCCCTGCTGGCTGACGCCGCTTACGGCGTCACCAAGCACGCGGCGGATTTCCTTTTCCACATAGAAGGCGAGCTTGCGCTTGCCGGCCTTGGTGAAGTTGATGCCGTCGGAGCCGCGCAGACGCACCTGCTGGCCGTTGATGTCGGAGCCCGACGTGACGAACTTGCCGTTCTCGTCGACGAAGCCGTCCCAGATGTCGATGAACTCGCCGCCTGCCTTTTCCACGCCGGCGCGGTAGAGGTTGTTCAGCGTCGTCATGTCTGCGGTCTGGGCAGAGGATTGGAAGGCGGGCATGCCGATCCACAACAGTGGCTTGCCTTCCTTGCGCACGACGCCTGCGATGCGGTCCACGCGCGCTTCGTACTCCTTCGTCCAGGCCTCGGAGCGGAACTTCTCCTTCTGGCCGGCGACGGCCATCGACTGGCGGTCATTTGCGCCCATGCTGACGACGACGAGGGCAGGCTTCGTTTCCGCCAGAAGGCCCGGCAGCGTGTTGGGCCAGTCGTAATAGTCCTCCCGCACGATGCCGGAGGAGCCGTTGGTGCGGCGTTCGACGGTAATGCCGGGCGTTGCCTCGAAGGCGGCGATCAGGCCCTCGCCGAGACTGCCGGCAATGAAATCACCCACGACCAGAACGACCTTGGCGTCCGGCAGCTTTTCGATGGCTGCCGGCTGGGGCGTCGTTGCGACGGCAGCAGGCTGCTTCTTCTTGCGGTTGACGGTGCGTGGCTTCCTGATTTGCGGCTCGGGTTCGATTTCCCGGCGTTTCGGCGTGCCGAAAAGCAACTGGAGGATCGATTTGCGTTGGACGCGCTCCTGGGCGCTGGCCGGCACGACCGGCGTCACCACGCTTGCCACGAGGGCAAAAGCGAGACTGAGGCGCACAATCCGTGTCGTCGTCATGCTCATCGC
>CBFGOD010000570.1:0-2612 GCA_965650295.1 uncultured Shinella sp.
CCTGGTGCTGAAGGGCTGGTCGCTGATGGGCGATGCGGTCTCGCATGCCGTGCTGCCGGGCGTCGTCATCGCCTATGTGGTCGGCCTGCCCTTTGCCGCCGGCGCCTTCGTCGCCGGCCTATTCTGCGCGCTCGCCGCCGGCTACCTCAAGGACAACAGCCGCGTGAAGGAGGATACCGTCCTCGGTATCGTCTTTTCCGGCATGTTCGCGCTTGGCCTGGTGCTCTACGTCAAGATCCAGCCGGATATCCATCTCGACCACATCCTCTTCGGCGACATGCTCGGCATCGCCGCCTCGGATCTCATCGAAACCAGCGTGATCGCCATCGCCGCGACCGGCTTCATCCTTCTCTTCCGCAAGGACCTTTTGGTACATGCCTTCGACCGCCAGCACGCCTCCGCCATCGGCCTGCCGGTGAAACTGCTGCACTACGGCCTGCTCGCCGTACTGTCGCTGGTCGTCGTCGGCGCCTTGAAGGCGGTCGGCATCATCCTCGCCATCGCCATGCTGGTCGCGCCCGGCGCCATCGCCGCCCTCCTCACCCGGCGCTTCCCAAGCATGCTGCTCGTCGCCGTCGCCGTCGCGGTCGGCGCCTCTTTCTTCGGCATCTGGCTGAGCTTCATCCTCGACAGCGCGCCGGCCCCGACCATCGTGCTCCTGATGTCCATCCTTTTCGTCCTCGCCTTCGTGCGGCAGATGCTCGAAAACAGGAAGCCCGGCACGCAGGCCGGGCAACAGGCGACGATGTCGTCACAGGCGTCGGATCAGTAGACGTCGATGATCCGGTTGTCGCACTTGCGGACGTGCTCGAAATAGCGGTTGCCGTAAGCGTCATGACGACGGACCTTCTCGATCGTGCAGAAGACGTCGCCCTCGATCTTCACATAACGCGGCCGCTGGTTGATGACGCGTAGATATTCCATGCCATCACTGCCGCCGCGGCCACCGTGACCGCCACGGCCGCCGCCATTGTCACCACGGCTCTGGGCCGCTGCAACGCCGGCAAAGGACGAAACCAGGGTTGCAACAGCAAGCATGGTTACGATCGATGTCTTCATGGGACTTTCTCCTCTCTGGGGGAACAGGATTGTCCGTTCCGTGCGAAGATGGGTCGCATAGCCTGACATTGACGGCTGTTTCCCGAGGCACAGGCAGGAGCGTTAACCCCGGCCAAGCATCGGTCGACAGCTTTCCGTTTTCCGTCTATCGTCCGCCGCAATCGCCCGCCGGACATCGCATCCGGCGGCAAAAGACCAAAATACAAACGCATACGGGACACCATGGCGCATATCGGTATCGTCGGCGGCGGGCTTATCGGCTGCGCTTCAGCGTTGTATTTGCTCGAACAGGGCCACACCGTCACCATCCTCGAACGGGATGCCGGTGGCCTGCCGGCATCCGTCGGCAATGCCGGCATTCTCGCAACGCCGGAAATCGATCCGATGGCGCGGCCGGACATGCTCTTGTCCGTGCCGAAATGGCTTCTCGATCCGTTGGGGCCGCTCACCCTGCGCTGGCAGGACCTGCCCGCGTTGACGCCCTGGCTCATCCGGCTTTTGCTCTCGGCCCGTTCGAGTAAAGTCGCCGCCAGCCGCGCCGCCCTGCTCTATCTCATGAAGACCGCCGAGGCCGATCATCTGCGTCTGGGCCAGTTCGTCGGCATTTCCGGCCATATCCGCGACACCGGTGCGATGACGGTCTTCGACAGCGCCGCCACCCGCGACAAGGTTTTTGCGCACGAGACCGAAAACGCGAAGCTGATCGGCTGCAACGTCGAAAAGCTCGATGTGGAGGAAGCCCGCCGCCGCGTGCCGGCCTTGCAGGGCGCTTTTGCCGGTGCCGTCTTCAACGACGGCCATAAAACCTTCGAATACCCGCTGACCTTCCTGCGCCGCTTACAGGCAGCCCTGCGCGAGCGCGCGGCCCTGGTCGATGCCACGGTCTCCTCCGTCGCCCAGGCCGAGAGCGGCGTCCTCGTGCGCACCGAAGGCGGGCGCGAATTCACCTTCGACAAACTGGCGATCACCGCCGGCATCTGGTCGCGCCGCTTCGTCGCCGATCTCGGCCTGAAGGTGTTGCTCGAAACCGAGCGCGGCTACAACACCACCTTCATGAACCCGTCGACCACGCTGGAAATGCCGGTGTTCTTCGGCGAACACGGCTTCGTCGCGACACCCTTCGAAAACGCGCTGCGCATCGGGGGTGCCGTCGAACTCGCCTCGCCGGAAGCACCCGCCAATTACAAGCGCGCCGCCGCCATGCGCCGGAAGATGCGCCGCTACGTGCCGGATCTTCAGGAGGACGGCGGAACGGAGTGGATGGGCCGTCGGCCCTCGACGCCGGACTCCATTCCCGTCATCAGCCTGCATCCGCGTGACCCGCGCATCGCCTTTGCTTTCGGCCACGGCCATCTCGGCCTGACGCTTTCGGCAACGACCGGCCGCCATGTCGCCCGGCTGCTGGCCGGTGACGGCGAGAGCGCGCTTGCCCCCTTCTCGATCAGCCGCTTTCAATAAGCGCGCGATCACCGCACAAAAACAACAAGAAAGGTCCCACCATGCACAAGGTCATCTTTGATACGGATCCCGGCGTCGACGACGCCATGGCCCTG
>CBFGOD010000571.1:0-2601 GCA_965650295.1 uncultured Shinella sp.
CAGAAGGAATTCGCCGAACGCACCGCCCTGTTCCAGGAAGCGCTCGATGTCGATGAAGTCATCGCGCAACTGTTGGTCACCGAAGGTTTTACCTCGATCGAAGATCTGGCCTTCGTTGATGAAAACGAAATTGCCGTCATTGAGGGCTTTGACGAAGACACGGCTTCCGAATTGCAGGCTCGCGCCCGTGACTTCCTGGAACGTGAAGCCACTGAGCAAGATAACAAGCGTAAGGAACTGGGCGTCGAGGACGGTGTGCTCGATATCCAGGGCATCACCTTGGCCATGGCGGTTGCCCTCGGCACCGCCGGCGTCAAGACGGTGGAAGACCTCGCCGATCTGGCCACCGATGAAATTCGTGGCGGCTTCGAGCAAAAGGGCGGCGAACGCGTTCGTGTCCCCGGCGCGCTGGAATCGTTCAATCTGTCGGTGCCGGACGCCGAGGCCCTGATCCTCAATGCCCGCGTCGCCGCTGGCTGGATTGAGGCGCCTGTGGTTGAGGAAGCGGAAGAAGAGGCTTATGAGGAAGCCGGCGCCTTCGAAGACGCGGATGCTTTCGAGAGCGAAGGCGCCGGAATGGTTGAGGAGGGCGAAAATGTCGCCGACTCCGAACAATGAGCCCGCGCTCTTAACCGACATTGACGATGCGCTGGTCCTGAGTGAAAGCTCAAAGGGCCAGCCGCAACGCCGCGACATTGCCAGCGGTGAGACGGTCCCGACGGACGGTCTCATCCGCTTTGTCGTGTCGCCGGAAGGCATGCTGACGCCGGATATCGCCCATAAGCTGCCTGGCCGTGGTCTGTGGATTGCTTCCGAGCGTGCGGCCCTTGAAATCGCGCTGAAAAAGAACATATTCAGTCGGGCGGCCAAGCGACAGGTCAAGGCTGACCCCAATCTCATTCCCCTGGTTCACGACCTGCTGCGTCGTCGCTGCCTTGACCTTCTGGGTCTGGCGCGCCGCGAAGGCGGGATCGTCAACGGTTTCGAAAAAGCGCTGGCCGCCGTCAAATCGGGCAAGGCCGGCTGGATCATCGAGGCTTCGGATGGCTCGGAAGACGGCCGCAAGCGCATTTTATACGCCGGCAGCCAGCAAACCCCCTCGCCAAACGTCTGCGGAAGCTTTAGTAACGCTGAATTAAGTTTGGCTTTAGGCACAGAAAATGCCATACACGTCGCACTCCTGTCGGGGCGGCGCGTGAAGCGTTGGTCTTTAGAGATGAAAAGACTGTCGGGATTCGAGCTCCTTGTGCCGCAAGGCTGGGGACGAAAACCGGAGCCTGAGGCGCCTGGTTAGTTGCAGGCGCGACTGTGAGTGTTGGTTCTTCTGCCTTGACTGTACACGGCCACGGTAATGATCGAGCGCTCGATTGAAACGGCTGATCTGTGATCGGACGTTTTGACGTGACGAAATATTTGAAACAGAAGGCTGGCATTAGGGTCAGGCTTCGCAAAGGGTTAGTAGACAAGCCGGATGAGCGACGGAAAAGACGATAAGAATAACGACCAGCCTGCCAATCGTGAGCGCGCGCCGCTGACGCTGAAGCCGCGTGTGGGCGGCAATGTGTCGACGGGTACGGTCAAGCAGAGCTTCAGCCACGGCCGTTCCAAGACGGTCGTGGTGGAAACCAAGCGCCGCATCGGTGCGCCGCCCGCGGGCGCGGCACCTGGCCATGTGCGTCCGGCAGCCCCGGAAATCAATCGCTCGCAACCATCACAGGCGCCGCGTCCGGCGCAAGGGTCTCAGCGTCCGCAAGGCGCTGGCGGCCATTTGCGTCAGGAAGAACAGGACGCCCGCCAGCGCGCCATCGCGGCCGCCCTGGCGGATCAGGAACGTAAGGCGGCCGAAGCCCGTGCCGCTGCCCAGCGCGCCGCTACCGCTCAACCGGCGACCGCGCCGGTCGTGCCGCAAGCCCCGCAACCAGCGGCCCCGTCGACAGAGGCAACGCCACGTGCCCCTGAACAGCCAGCCGCAGTGACGCCTTCGGCGCCGCAACCCGCGCCGGCGCCTGCCCCTGTTCGTGAAGCGCCGCAACAACCCGCCTTCCGCAACGAACGGACCCCCCGTGCCGATGCGCCGCGCTATGATCAGCGCGCCGAGCGTCCGCAAACCGGCGGTTATCAAGGTCAGCGAAGCGATGCGCCCCGCGGCGACCGCCCGCCCTATCCCGCGCGCGATCCCAATACGGCCCGCGCCCCTTATCCGTCCAGAGACGGTCAACGGGATGGCGCCCCGCGCGGCGATCGTCCGCAAGGTGAGCGCACCTATACGCCGCGTGATCCGAATGCGCCGCGTCCGCCGCGTGATCCCAATCGTCCGTTTACGCCGCGTGATCCAAATGCGCCGCGACCCCCTCGTGATCCGAATGCCCCCCGAACAGAACGGGGTGAGACGGTTCGCTATAATGTCAATTCGCCGCGTCCGCCGCGTCCGGGCCAGGGCGTATCCGCCAATGCGCCGGCCACGCCGGAAGTTGACCGTATCCGTTCGACTCGTGGCGCCACCGGCGTTACCAGCAAGGCCGCTGACACCCGCAAAGCGGATGACGATGATCGTGGCAACAAGCGCGGCAAGGCCGGCGCCCCGGTCAAGGCCGTGTCACA
>CBFGOD010000572.1:0-2599 GCA_965650295.1 uncultured Shinella sp.
GAAATGAGCGCTCCCATGCTGTGTCCGAAGAAGGCAAAGGGCATCTCCGGAAGATAAGGAGCGAGCGCTTCCCCCAAGCTATCGACCAGGGTTGTCATCGTATCGATCGGCGGTTCCATCATGCGCATGCTGCGACCCGGCAATTGCACCGGCCAAACCTCTATGTCGCCGGGCAGGAGCGCGGCCCAGTCCCGATAGAATTCCGCACCCCCGCCGGCAAAAGGCAGGCAGAACAAGCGCAGGCGCGCATTGTCCCGGCGTGTGACATAGCTCACCCACTTGCACGGAGAGCGGGTGAGAGGCGAAGCGGGAGCAGTCATATGAACTCGCGGGTTTTCATCGTTGCAATGCGTTTGGCGGGAGAGGAAATCCGTTCGAGGCCGATCAGGGTCTGTAAATTCTCCATGAGCAGCGCATCGTCGATCGGGCGGAACGGAAGACCTGTTGCAACCAGCCGGGCACGCGTCCGTTCGGAGCGGATCGGAATGAAGTGATCGTAGTCACGCCAGACATCGCCGATCAGCGGCAGGGTTTCCTGTGAAAGTGGCGAGGCCGGATCGACGGTGGCCGCGACACGCCGCGCCCAGTCGGGACCGTCGAGGCATTCCACGGCGTAGCCGAGATTGCGCAACACGCGGCCGATATCCCGCCATTTGAGATCGGTGTCGTTGCACAGATGGTGAACGCGCCCCCAGGCGGTGCGATCTTTGGCGAGCGCGATCATCGCGTCCGCCGCCTGATCGACGGGCACGAAATTCACGGGACGCTCGCCGTCGGGCACCGCGCCGCTCTGGATCATGAGTTCCACGAGGCGCCAGAACATGTCCTGCGGATTGGGGCGATGATGCACGAGATCGCCGCATACGGTGGTCATGCGCATGACGGAAGCGGAAAGCCCGCGGTCGAGCGCCCGTCGCATCATGCTGTCGGAGGCCCAACGCGCCTGAAGATAGCCATTGGGCAAGCCTTGCCAGGCATCGAGGGCCGCGGTCTCGTCCGCTGCCGGGCTGTCGGCTTTCGCCGTGCTGTGATCCACGACGCCGAGGCTGCCGATGAAGTGCAGGGGCTTGGATGGGCCTGCGGCTGCAAGCTCGATCATCGTGCGGGTCGATAGGACATTCGCGGCCCGCAGGCGATCATAGGGAAGGACGAAGTTGATGCGCACGCCGGTATGAAACAGGACGTCCATACCATCCGCAAGGGCTGACCAACGCGACGGGGCGAGCCCGAACTGCGGCATCGCAAGCTCGCCGGCGACGGCCCGAAGCGCGTGCCCGCGCCGCTCCGTCCAAAGCCGGAAACTATCGAGATGGGCGGCGAGGCGTGAGAAGGCCTCGGCATCGTCGCGGCCTGCGGCAAGGCAGGTGACGACCGCATTCGGTTCATCGAGCAACCGGGCAAGCAGCCAGGCATTGATGAAGCCTTCCGCCCCCGACAGGAAGATACGGGCGCCGGATTGCGGCCAGTCGCGAGCAGGCTCGGCTGACGGCAAGATGGCGTCGGCCAGCCGGGATTCCTGATCGAGATCAACCGACTGCCGTTCGCGGGTCTCGTCTGCGGAGGCCGATCGGTTGGCCAGCGCGTCGATGAGTGCAGACTGGCTGCGCACGTCGGGATGATCGAGGACGGCGCGGATCGGGAAAGGCACTGCGAAACGGCGGCGGATGTTGAAGCAGAGCTGCGTCATCAGGATGGAGTTGCCGCCGGACTCGAAGAAATCGAGGCCGACACTCCGGATTTGCCGCCCCAGCGTCGCAGTCCACACATCGAGCACTGCGCTTTCGGTATCGGTCTGCGCCGGCATGATGTCACCCTCGTCGGCTGGCAGGTCGAAGGCCGGCGTCGGCAGGTTGCGGCGATCGATCTTGCCGGTCGCCGTCTTGGGCATTGCCGCGAGGACAACGATGGCGTCGGGCACCATGGAGCGTGACAGGCGGCGCAGCAGCAGATTGCGGAGCTCGATCGAAAGGGCCTGGTCTGCCGCCACCGGAGATGTTTGACGCTGCGTCACGTAGGCAACCAAGCGCGGTTCCCCGTCTGCTCCCGAAAACTGCGTGACGATCGCCTGATCAATGGCCGCATGTTGCTTCAGATGTACCTCGATCTCACCGGGTTCGATGCGAATGCCGCGAATCTTCAGCTGGTTGTCGCGACGTCCACGGAAAAGCAGCATGCCGTCTGCCCGCAGCAGCGCCATGTCGCCGGTGCGGTAGAGCCGATGCTCGCTGCCGTCGGCCGCGGTCCAGACGCGGAAGGCCGCGGCGGATTGTTCAGGGTCGTTGCGGTAGCCGTTCGCCAGGCCCGCCCCGCCGATCATCAATTCGCCCACCGCGCCGTAGGGGAGCGGCCGGCCTTGGGGGTCGAGAACCCGGACTTCCGTTCCGGCGATCGGGCGGCCGATGGGTATTTCGCTTTCATCTCCCTCGACCTCGCACCAGGTCGCATCGGCCATCACCTCGGAGGAGCCGTAGACATTGAGGACGCGCGCCTGCGCAAACCGCTGCCGCGCCTGGGCGGCCAGTGCCGGAGGAAAGGCTTCGCCGCTTACCTGAAGAATGCGGATCGCATCCAGCGTGCCGCTGTTCTGTGCCATCAGGGA
>CBFGOD010000573.1:0-2599 GCA_965650295.1 uncultured Shinella sp.
AGGCCTTCGGCGGCCTGGACGAGACGATCGAACCGCTCAAGCTGGACGACCTCATCACGGAGATTGCCGGCGCCCTGCTCGACCATGCCGGTGCGCCGGAAGCACGGACCGGCCGGCTCGCTCGGCCGCAGGTACAGCGCGCCTGCGCCTTTCTCAGGGAGAACCTGTCCCGGCAGGTCAGTGCGGCGGAGCTTGAAGAGGTGACCGGCCTCGACCGCTTCGCACTCTCCCGGCAATTCCGCCACCTCATCGGCACGAGCCCGCACCGCTACCTCGTCATGCGGCGGCTGGAACGGGCGAAGGTGCTGATTGCGGCCGGCGAAAGCCTTGCGGAGGCGGCCTTCGCCAGCGGCTTTGCCGACCAGGCGCATCTCAACCGCCATTTCAAGAAAGCGCTCGGCATGACGCCCGGCCGTTTTGCGGCCCTTGCCGGGCACGCCGCATAATCCCCCCTTCCCGTCACGAAAGCGACAAGCAACTGTCAAGCAGCGGTCATGCACCACGCCTATCTAGCGGGGTGCTTTGCAAACCCACGAGGACGGTTATGACCAAACATCTTTTGACCACCGCTGCTCTTTGCCTCTTGATGACGACCGCTGCCCTTGCCGCGGAAAAGGAATTTCCGGCCACGCTGAAGGCCCATGCCATCCTGCCGGCCAACACCATCCTGGCGGCCCCGGCCGATGCCGCCGACTATCTGAAGACCTCGGGCAAGTTCTCGACGGCCGATCGCAAGCGCGTCGATGCGCTCGGCACCGTCATGGGCAAGGACGGCGTGCGCGAGACCGGCCTTTCGCTGCCCTTCGACGGCCAGCCGATGCAGGGTTTCTCCGGTATCAAGGCCATGGACGACGGCTCGTTCTGGACGCTGTCCGACAACGGTTTCGGCAACAAGCTGAACTCGACGGACGCGATGCTGATGATCCATAATGTGCGCTTCGACTGGGACAAGGGCACGATGGAGCCGGTCAAGACGGTGTTTCTCTCCGACCCGGACAAGAAAGCGCCCTTCCCGATCGTCATGGAAGGTGCCGAGAAGCGCTACCTGACGGGCGGCGATTTCGACGTGGAGTCCATCCAGCCCGTCGCCGACGGTTTCTGGATCGGCGAGGAATTCGGCCCCTATATCCTGAAGTTCGATCTCGAGGGCAAGCTGACCGAGGTGATCGCCACCGAGGTCGACGGCAAGCCGGTGACCTCGCCCGACAATGCAACACTCGCCGTGCAGGCCGATCCCTCGAAGAAGATGCCGGCCTTCAACCTCAAGCGCTCCGGCGGCTACGAGGGCCTTGCGCTTTCGAAGGACGGCGCAAAACTCTACGGCCTGCTGGAAGGTCCGATCTGGGTCGACAGCGAGAGCGTCGAGCAGGCCGATGGCCGTCCGGCGCTGCGCATCATCGAACTCGACGTTGCGTCCAAGGCGTGGACCGGCCGCAGCTGGCTCTATCCGCTCGCCGAAGGTGGCGAGGCGATCGGCGATTTCAACATGCTGGACGAAACGACGGCCCTCGTGATCGAGCGCGACAACGGTGCCGGCACGGCCGACAAGGCCTGCACCGATCCGAAGGACCCGAAGCCGGACTGCTTCGCCACCGCCTCCAAGGTCAAGCGCATCTACAAGATCGCCATGACCGATGAAAACGTCGGCAAGGCCGTGCGCAAGATCGGCTATATCGATCTCCTGAAGATCGCCGACCCCGACAACAAGAAGCGCCAGGGCGGCGGCGACGGCTTCTACGACATGCCGTTCGTCACCATCGAGAATGTCGACCGCGTGGACGCGACGCACATCATCGTCGGCAACGACAACAACCTGCCCTTCTCGGCCGGCCGCGCGCTGGACAAGGCCGACGACAACGAATTCGTGCTGCTCGACGTCGCTGATTTCCTGAAGGCCGAGTGATCGGCCCGAAACAAAAAGGGCGGCTCAGGCCGCCCTTTCCTTTTCGAGATTGCCGGTTTCAGAGAATGAAATCGGCCGTCTTGAGGGTGATGACGGAGTTCAGCCAGACCATGAAGTCCGCATTGCCGTCGCCATCGACATCGCCCTGAATGTAGGTGCGGGTGCCGGTCTTGGCGTAGCGCAGCTCTCCCGCATCGCCGTGGAACGCAGCGCTGCCGATGAAGGTGAAGGTCTGGTTGCCGGAGAGGCCGCTGTCGGCGTCGATGGTCTTCAGATCGATCTTGTCGCCTTCGGACTGCTTGAAGTCGAAGATCGTATCCTGGCCGCCGGCGGCGACCGTGGAGTCCTGCACCGATGCGAAGACGAAGGTGTCGGCCTCCGTTCCACCATAAAGCTTGTCGCTTCCGACGCCGCCGTTGACACGGTCCTTGCCGGCATCGCCGTAAAGACTGTCATTGCCTGCACCGCCGTACAACTGGTCGTCGCCCGTGCCGCCGTTGAGTTTGTCGTTGCCGTCTTCACCAAGGAGCTTGTCATTGCCGGTGCCGCCATCGAGCACATCCGCGCCGATGCCGCCGCGAAGCGTATCGTTTTCACTGCCGCCGGACAGCGTGTCGTTACCGGCTCCACCGGACAGCGTATCAATGCCGGCTTCTCCATACAGCCGGTCGTTTCCGTTGCCCCCGTCGAGCAGAT
>CBFGOD010000574.1:0-2596 GCA_965650295.1 uncultured Shinella sp.
ACCCTCGTCGAAGCCGTTGCCGGTCTTCAGCTTGCCGACGGCCGCCGCGAGCTTTGCCGAGAAGGCATCATAGACACCCTCCTGTACATAGAGACGGTTGGCGCACACACAGGTCTGGCCGTTGTTGCGGAACTTGGCGATCAGCGCACCTTCGACCGCCGCATCGAGATCGGCATCGTCGAACACGATGAAGGGCGCATTGCCGCCAAGTTCCAGGCCGAGCTTCTTGATGGTCGGCGCGCACTGCTTGTAGAGCTCCGCACCGATCTCCGTCGAACCGGTGAAGGTCAGCTTGCGCACGGTCGGGTTTGCCGTCATTTCCGCACCGATCTCGCGGGCAGAACCCGTGATGACCGAGAACAGGCCCGCGGGAAGGCCGGCGCGTTCGGCAAGGATGGCAATCGCAATCGCCGAGAACGGGGTCTGCGAGGCGGGTTTCAGCACCATGGCGCAGCCGGCGGCGAAGGCAGGACCGGCCTTGCGGGTGATCATGGCGTTCGGGAAGTTCCACGGCGTGATGGCCGCGACCACACCGATCGGCTGCTTCATCACGAGGATGCGCTTGTCCTTCTGATGACCGGGCACGATATCGCCGTAGAGGCGGCGAGCCTCTTCGGCGAACCATTCGACAAAGCTTGCGCCATAGACGATCTCGCCGGTGGCCTCTGCAAGCGGCTTGCCCTGTTCCATCGTCAGGATGCGGCCGAGATCGTCCTTGTTGTCGATCATCAGCTCGAACCATTTGCGCAGGATGCCCGAGCGTTCCTTGGCCGTGCGCGCCGCCCAGCCCTTCTGGGCAACGGCGGCGGCATCGATGGCTTCCTTCGTCTCGGCAGCGCCGAGCTTCGGCACGTAACCCACCAACTCACCCGTCGCCGGGTTCTTCACCGCGATGCCGCTACCGTCAGCGTCGATCCAGCGAGTGCCAACCAAGGCCGCCTGCCGCAAAAGGCTCGGGTCTTTCAAGGTCATCGGAGTTCTCCCATTTCGCGATGCGTCTTTTCTCGCAGCGTTATATTGCCTCCGCCACCCCTTCGACAATGCGGCAGGCAGTGATTTTGCCGCTTCGCGAGACCGGACGCAGCGTCTAAGGTCGGCCCGATGATTTGATACGAGGCTTACCATGACCCATCCCACCGGCCGCACCGCCGACCACGCCATCGCCCCCATCTTCCTCGACCGCTGGTCGCCCCGCGCCTTCACCGGCGAGACCATGCCGCAGGACACGCTGCTGTCGCTGTTCGAGGCCGCGCGCTGGGCCCCGTCCGCCGCCAACGGCCAGCCCTGGCATTTCGTCTATGGCCATCGCGGCACCGAGGCGTTCCAGACGATCTATGACACGCTCGACGAGGGCAACCAGCGCTGGGCCGACAAGGCCTCCGTCCTCATCGTCATCATCTCCCAGACGCACCGGAAGAATGCCGCCGGCGAGTTGCGCCCGACCTATACCCATGCCTTCGACACCGGCACGGCCTGGGGCTATCTCGCGCTGCAGGCAACCCATGCCGGCTATCACGCCCACGGCATGGGCGGCATCGACCGGGACAAGGCGAAAGAGGTTCTGGGCATTCCCGATGGTTTTCGGGTGGAAGCAGCCGTCGCCATCGGCAAGATTGCGCCGAAGGAAACCCTGCCGGAGGACCTCCTGAAGCGTGAGGTGCCGAGCGGGCGCAAGAAGGTCGCGGAGTTCGTCTCCGAGGGACGCTTCAACGCCCCCTGATCCGGCCAGACCGGAGCAATGCCATGGACAATCAGGATGACGACCGCCTCTGGACGGCGCTGACGGAGCGGGACAAAGGTCAGGACGGTGTCTATGCCGTCGCGTCGAGCGGCATCTATTGCCGCTTCGGCTGCCCATCCCGACCGCCGCTACGGAAGAATGTCCGATTTTATGCCGCCGCCGCGGAGGCATCGGACGCCGGCTACCGGGCCTGCAAACGCTGCAAGCCGGACCAGCCCGCCGCTAGAATCTGTCAGGTTCGTTCCAAACCCGACAGATTCTAGGCTTCTTTGTTTTCGTTTGTCTCTTCAGGAAAACCGGTTCCCACTTTTCCCTGACAAACTCTAGCGGCGGGCTTTCCGATATCGATCAGATATCGAGGTTGGCGACGCTCAGGGCGTTTTCCTGGATGAAGTCGCGGCGCGGCTCCACCTCGTCGCCCATCAGGCGGGCAAACAGGCCGTCGGCATCGGTCGCGTCGTTGACCCTGACCTGCAGCAGCGAGCGGACGTTCGGATCGAGCGTCGTTTCCCAGAGCTGCTCGGCATTCATCTCGCCGAGACCCTTGTAGCGCTGCATGGACAGGCCCTTGCGGCCGGCAGCGAAGACGGCATCCAGCAGGGCGCGTGGGCCGGTGATTTCCGTCTGGCCATCCTTGCGGCGCAGTGTCGGCGGAACCCGGTAGGCGTCCTGGAAGCGCGGCGAGAGCTGGTCGATATGGCGGGCATCGGCCGAACCGATCAGCGCCATGTCGATATGGGCGAATTCCTTGACGCCGCGCACCATGCGCTCGAAGCGCAGGCCGCCATCGTTTGCGACCGAGCCGGTCCAGCCGCGTTCCGTCTCCTCGGCGATGAGGTCGAGGCGGCGGGCAAC
>CBFGOD010000575.1:0-2594 GCA_965650295.1 uncultured Shinella sp.
AAGACGACAAGGCTGTCCACGATGATGGCACGCAGCACCAGGAGCGGCAGGTCCTCCGGCGGAATACCGAGGATATGGCCGTAGATCTGGAACACCAGATCATGCGTCTGGCGCGTCAGCATGAAGAAGCCGAAATTCATGTCGTAGTAGGAAAGCCCGTACCAGCTTCCCAGGAGCGCGATAGGGCCTGCCCACAGGATCAGGAACCACTTCATGCCGCCCTCCTCTTCGCCGTGACGAGATCGGCGACAGCGAAGAGCACTTCACTGACAGCGATGCTCCCGACAATCACGAGAAGCGGGACGACGATATCCACCGCCGCGAAGGAAAACAGGGTCGTCATGACCGAAATCCGGGCCGTACTGGCCATGGCTTGCACTCACTCGCATGGTTAACACCAAGTAAACGGCACCTTGGCCCGTTAACCCTCACCGCGCAACGGAAACCATTTGGTAAGGTTAATTTCCACATGGAAGCCAATTGGCCGGCCTCTCTTGTCACAAAGCCCGCGGCGTGGAATGACCTGACATCGCTCTTGTCCGATCCGGTTCCATGCTCCCCATTTTCGAAAGCATCCTGCCCGTCTTCCTGCTCGTCGTGCTGGGCGCCTTTCTCAAGCGCTGGCGGCTGATCGACCGGGACATGTGGAACGGGCTCGAACAGCTCGGCTTCTTCGTGCTGTTCCCCTCGCTGCTTTTCACCACGCTCGCCAATGCGGAATTCGCCGGCATGGCGGCGGGCACGATCGCCTTGGGCTCGATCGGCTCGGTGACGGCAATCGCATTGCTGCTGGCGTTTGCCTGGCCCCTGTTTCGTGCGACAGGCGTTTCGGCCGCGTCGTTTACATCGGTCTTCCAGACTTCGACACGCTGGAACGCCTTCATCGCGCTGGCGATCGGCGAAAAGCTCTACGGCGCGCAAAGCCTTGCCCTTGTCGCGCTCGTGGCGACGCTGATTATCATTCCCCTCAACTTCTACAATATTGCCGTTCTGGTCTGGTTCGGCGGCGGTGCGCGCAATCTCAAAACCTTCGCGCAGAAGATCGTCACCAATCCGATGATCATCGGCTCGATGCTCGGCGTCGCCGTCAACCTGCTGGAGATCAAACTTTATGCCCCGCTAATGCAGACGGTGGAACTCGTGGCGGACACCTCGCTCAGCCTCGGCCTCATCATGGTTGGCGCCGGCTTGAAGTTGGCCGATGCGCTAAAGCCTCGCCCGCTGGCGCTGTTACCCGTGGTAATGAAGCTCGTTTTCATGCCGCTGGTCATGACAAGTGCCGCCTATGCGCTCGGCATGCGTGGGGAACCGCTGCTGACGATTGCCATGGGCGCGAGTGTTCCAACAGCTTTGAACGGTTATGTTCTTGCAAAGCAGATGGGCGGCGATGCGCCTTTGTACGCCGCCGTCGCGACGCTGCAGACCATCGCCTCGTTCTTCACCATTCCGATGGTGCTGGCGACGACGGCCTATCTGGCCGGCGGATAAAGCAGGTCGACGATGTAGGCCGAGTCGAAACGCGAATCGAGCATGCCGTAGGTCGAGCGCCAGCCGGAGGCGAGGCGCGTTTCGAGGAAGGCATCGGCGACGCGGCCGGCACCTGCGCGGTAGAGTTCCGCAGCTGCGGCGGCGAGCGCCAATTGCTCGACCAGCATGCGGGCAGCACCCTCATCCCGTTCGCACAGCGACAGGCAGGCACGCAGCACGTCCACCGTCTTCTTGCCGGCCGAGCCGAGATCGCGGGCAAGCCCGTTGAACAGGATTTCGAACAGGTCCCTGCCCCGGCCGATGACACGCATCAGGTCGAGCGCCATGACATTGCCGGAGCCTTCCCAGATCGCATTGACCGGCGCCTCGCGGTAATGCCGCGCGATCGGTCGTTCCTCGACATAGCCGCTGCCGCCGATGCACTCCATGGCTTCATAGATCAGCGCAGGCGCGATCTTGCAGCACCAGTATTTCACGACCGGCGTCATGATACGGGCATAGGCGGCATCTTCCGCGCTGTCGCGCGCCTTGTCGAAGGCTTCGGCGAGGCGCAGCGAAAGCGCCGTGGCGCCGGCGACATCGAGCGCCATGTCGGCGAGCACCCGCGTCATGATCGGCTGCGCCACGAGCGGCTTGCCGAAGACGTTCCGGCCACGGGTGTGGTGCACGGCCTCGGCCAGCGAGGCGCGCATGATGCCCGAGGAGGCCAGTGCGCAGTCAAGCCGCGTCAGCGTCACCATGTCGAGGATCGTGCGGATGCCGGCATCCGGGGCGCCGAGCAGGAAGCCGAACGTATCGGAGAACTCCACTTCTGACGACGCGTTGGAGCGGTTGCCGATCTTGTCCTTCAGGCGCTGGAAGCGCAGGCCGTTGCTGGCGCCGTCCTCGAGCAGGCGCGGCACGAGGAAGCAGCCGACACCCTCGCGTGTCTGCGCCAGCATGACGAAACCGTCGCTCATCGGCGCGGACAGGAACCATTTGTGGCCGGACAAGCGATAGATGCCCTCGCCCACCCGCTCCGCCGTGCTGCGGTTGGCGCGCACATCCGTGCCGCCCTGTTTTTCCGTCATGCCCATGCCGACGGTGACGGCGGTTTTCTGCAAGGC
>CBFGOD010000576.1:0-2593 GCA_965650295.1 uncultured Shinella sp.
GGACGATCCCCTATCTCGCCCGCGGTATCGACCGCGTTGCCTCCGGCCCGACACTGCCGCTCTCGGGCAGCATGATGAGCATCAACCTCGTGGAGCCCGTGCAGTTCTACCAGGTGGTCTCGCGGACGCTGAAATACTCGATCGGCTTCATCTCGCTCGTCTTCCTCGCCGTCTTCGTCGTGGAGCTGAAGGGCGGGCGCATGGTACACTGGATCCAGTATGTGCTGACGGGCCTCGCGCTGATCGTCTTCTACGTGCTGCTGCTGGCGCTTGCCGAACATACCGGCTTCACCATCGCCTATATCGTGGCGGCGCTCGCGACGACCCTGCTCATTGCCGCCTATCTCGGCAGTGCCACCGGCAGCCAAAAGAACGGCCTGTCGCTCGGCGCCGTGCTCATCTCGGCCTATGGCGTCATGTATCTGGTATTGCGCGAGGATGAATATGCGCTGCTCGCCGGCGCACTAATTTCCTTCGTCACCATCGCCGCCACCATGTATGCGACGCGCCGCGTGGAGTGGTCGGCACCGGCATCGGAGGTCTCCACCGGCCGATGATGCCAAGGGCAAAACAAAAAGCCCGGAGCGTCGCTCCGGGCTTTCTCTCTTCAGCACGAGGCCGAAAGGACGGATTACATCTCGTCGTTGGCCGTAACCGTGACGCCGAGAACCTGCGGGATGGTCTGCGGTGCGCCCATGGCCGCACCCATGATCATCGGGAACGGCACCGGCTCCTTCGGCTCGGCGCTGATCGTCAGGCTCTTGGGGTCGTCGAGGTAGGTGTTGGCAGCGGCCGAGATCTGGTTCTGCAGATCGGGCATGTTGAGCTGCGCGATCATGACTGGGATCAGGCCCTTCAGCGACTGCGCCATCTGGTCGCCCGTGACACCCTGTTCGCTGCCGGCGTAGTCGAGCAGCTTCTTGGTGATCGAGGCGTCTTCGAAGGAAATCGAGGCGCTGTTGAAGGTCAGCTGCTGCACGAGGCCCATCATGGACATGCCGAGTGCGGCGTTGGCTTCTTCCTTGTTCGGGTTGGATTCGGATGCCTTGATCGCGTCCTGCATCCCCTTCACGAAATCGAGCGTGTAGCCGGAGAATTCAAAGGCAAGGTTGAGACGACCGACGTCCTTGAAGTCGAAGGCATATTCGTCGAGAGCTATCTTGCCGCTCGCCAGCTCCCAACTGCCGGACATGGAGACCTTACCTTCCAGCGTCTGCATGTTGAGCTTGGCGAGGGCGTCCTTGGCCTTCGGGTCCTCGACGGCCGTCAGATCGGCCTTGAGGTCGGAGAGTGTCGCGTCGAATTCGACACCGGCATCGCCGTCCATGCGTGCGAGGTTCGCCTCGATTCCGGACATGGAGAACACATCCTTACCTTTGGCTGTGACGTTTACCGGACCAACCGTGGCAGACTCGTACATCATCATCGAGTCGAGCTTGCCGGGAACGACGGTGCCGGGGATGGAAACACCGTTCAGCGCAATGTCCTTGGCCGTAATTGTCGATTCGGCTTCGGTGACGTTGACGTCCTGGAAAGAGACGGTTTCGATCTTGTAGCCGCCGTTGCCGTCTTCCTCGACGCCTTCCATGGTGACGGTGCCGAGCTTGATCGGCTCTGCGGTGCCGGCGGCTTTCAGTTCGGCGCCTTCGAGGGTTACGGTCGAGCCGTCAACGGCAACATTAGGCGAGCTGAGTGTCGCACCCGATGTGGCATAGGTGGCATTCAGCTTCGCCAGCAGGTCCGCGCCATCGAGTGCGAAAGCGGGGCTTGCCAGGGAGGCGAGCGCGGCGCCGGCGAGGAGGGTGCGGAAATGGGAGGTGCGCATCATGAATTGGCTCTCTTTCTGGATTTTTGGACGGCTGCCTTGCCGTTACCGCTCATAGACGGGCGGCGCGGCGACTATATTCGGGCGCGCGCAACTTTCTATAGAATTCTGGCGCTTCGGCGGCATATTCGCGACAGGCTTTACAAACTGCTATCCACAGCGCAATCGCCCGGTTTCCTTGCCGCGAATCGGTCTAGGGGCTAGTCAAGTCACATGGGACAAAACACTTTGCCGCCGGATGGCGGAGACGACAATATCCTGCCGGTCGACCTCAAGGCGGCGCTGGAAGAGCGCTACCTTGCCTATGCGCTGTCGACCATCACCCAGCGCGCGCTGCCGGATGTGCGCGACGGCCTGAAGCCGGTGCATCGCCGCATCATCCACGCGATGAGCGAAATGGGCATTCGCGCCAATTCGTCCTTCAAGAAATGCGCGCGTATCGTCGGCGACGTCATTGGTAAGTTCCACCCGCATGGCGACCAGTCGGTCTATGATGCGCTGGTGCGCCTCGCGCAGGATTTCTCGCAGCGCTATCCGATCGTCGACGGACAGGGCAATTTCGGCAATATCGACGGCGACAACGCCGCCGCCTACCGATACACCGAAGCGCGCATGACCGATGTCGCGACGCTGCTGCTCGACGGCATCGATCAGGACGCCGTCGATTTCCGCCTGACCTATAACGAGGAAGACGAAGAACCGGTCGTCCTGCCCGGCGCCTTCCCGAACCTGCTGGCAAACGGTTCCTCCGGTATCGCCGTGGGCATG
>CBFGOD010000577.1:0-2587 GCA_965650295.1 uncultured Shinella sp.
TGCCGTGATGGCCAGCACGCCGGCATTGAGGTTGACCGTGACCTCGCTCATCTCGCCCGCCTTGACGGTGAACGGGATTTCAGCCGTTGCCGAGCCGAGCTTGGCGGTCAGGATGTGGTCGCCCGGCGGCACGTCGAGCTTGGTGCCGGTGCCGTAGGAATAGCCGATGCTCTTGCGGGTGCCGTCGATGTTCTTGGTCGTTTCGACCACTTCGAAGAAGACATCGCCGGAATCGACCGCCGGACCGCCATCAGCGTAGATCGCCTTGTTGAGCACGATGCCCGAGCCGATCACCAGATCGCGCTCCACCGTCTCGCCGGCCTTGACGGTGATGGTCTCGTTCACCTTGGACGGGCCGATCGTGCCGTTCAGCGTGACAGGGCCGGCGGGCGCGTAGAATTTCGCGGTGCCGTAATAGGTCGTCGAATAGTCGCCGAAGGCGATTTCGACGGCTGCATTGGAATCGGCCTCCGTATCCTGCGGCGTGCGCTTGGCCTTGATGGTCACGAGGCCGGAATCGAAATTGACGAAGGGCTTGGCGATTTCGCCGTCCTTCACCTCGAAGGCCACCTCGCGCGTGATCGCGCTCTGCAAGGCGACCACGGCGATATATTTGCCCGGCGGATAGGTGCCCGAGTAGGCGCCCTTGTACATCGTGTCGATGCTGTCGCCTTCCGGCTTGCCGTCGGCCCCGGCCTTGTAGATCAGCCAGTGCACGTCGTTGTTGTCGCCAAGCGAGGGGCCGCCTTCGGAAAGCACGCTGTCGGTCTGGGTGTTGAATTCAGGCTGCGGTTCCGGTTCGGAAGCCGCCACCTCTTCCTGCTCGGGTTTGGCCATCGGCGCTTCCGCCACCGTTTCCGTCAGCGCGGCGACGAGCTGGGCGGCGTCGGACGCCTTGAAATATTTGCCGCCGGTGTTTTCGGCGAGGCAGGCGACCTGCTTGCCTTCCTCTTCCGTCAGCCCGAAGCCGACGACATGGGTGGTGAAATCGACGCCCTTTTTCTCCAGCGCCGAGGCGAGCGCGCAGGGATCGGCCTCGCAGGTCTCCAGCCCGTCCGTCACCAGCACGACGGTCGCCTTCTCCTCGGTATATTTGAGGATATCGGCCGCCTGCTCGACGGACTGGCTGAGCGGCGTCTTGCCCTTCGGGTTGATGCCATTGACGAAGGCCGTGATCGCGTTCTCCGTGCCGGCACCCGGCGGCACGGCAAGCTCGATATCGCTGCACGAGCCCTTTTCCCGGTGACCATAGACCATCAGGCCGAGCTCGGTGCCCACGGGCACCGATTTCAGCACCGTGCCCAGCGTCTCGCGGGCGATGTCGATCTTCGAGCGCCCGTCGATCTGGCCCCACATGGAGCCGGAGGCATCGAGCACGATCATCGTCTTGTCGGCGGCAATGGTCTCAGTGGCGGCAAGAAGCCCCGCCAGAAGCAGGAAGGCGGCTTTCAATCGCAAGGCATGTCCTCCTCGTTTACCCGCAAAACCCGGCCGTCCGCGCCGGCAAGGCTCGTTCTTTCGTTGGGAAACGTACGGGGCAGAGGGGATATTCGCGGTGTCTTGAATTCATCCAAAAAGTGCCGCGACGAAACGGTTTTTGCTTTTTCTCCAAAGCCTTCAGCCTTTGGTAACCATCTTCGGTAACCATAAGCACCATCAAGTTCCGTTCCGAGTAAGCGTATCAGCGAGTATCCCATGCCATCTGTTCTTTCGCTTGCAGACGTCTCCCGTTCGCCCCGCAAGAGCGGTTGGCTCGACTCGATCATCAAGGGTGACTGCGTCGCAGCGCTCGAAGCGCTGCCCGACCAGTCCGTCGATGTCATCTTCGCCGATCCGCCGTACAATCTTCAGCTCGGCGGCGCGCTGCACCGTCCCGACCAGAGCCTCGTCGATGCCTGCGACGACGAGTGGGACCAGTTCGCCTCGTTCCAGGCCTATGATGCCTTCACCCGCGCTTGGCTGCTCGCCTGCCGCCGCGTGCTGAAGCCCTCCGGGACCATCTGGGTCATCGGCTCCTACCACAACATTTTCCGCGTCGGCGCGACCTTGCAGGATCTCAATTTCTGGATCCTCAACGACATCGTCTGGCGCAAGACCAACCCGATGCCGAACTTCAAGGGCCGCCGGTTCCAGAACGCGCACGAGACGATGATCTGGGCGACGCGCGATCCCAAGGCCAAGGGCTATACGTTCAACTACGATGCGATGAAGGCGGCCAATGACGACGTGCAGATGCGCTCGGACTGGCTGTTCCCGATCTGCAGCGGCGGCGAGCGCCTGAAGGGCGACGACGGCAAGAAGGTGCATCCGACACAGAAGCCCGAAGCGCTGCTCGCCCGCATCCTGATGGCGTCCTCCAAGCCCGGTGACGTGGTGCTCGACCCGTTCTTCGGCTCCGGCACGACGGGCGCGGTGGCCAAGCGCCTCGGCCGCCACTTCGTCGGCATCGAGCGAGAACAGACCTATATCGATGCCGCCCGCGAGCGCATCGATGCGGTCGAACCGCTCGGCAGCGGCATGCTTTCGGTGATGACCGGCAAGAAGGCCGAACCGCGCGTCGCCTTCAACACGCTGATCGAAAGCGGTC
>CBFGOD010000578.1:0-2576 GCA_965650295.1 uncultured Shinella sp.
CTGTGCCGCCGCATTGTCCGGCAGGACCGTCCAGCGCAGGGCCGAAGCGCCGATCTCGACGGCATGGGCGCGCAGGTGCGCAAACAGCATCTGTCCTACGCCCTGCCCGCGAAACGCCTCCGCGACATAGAGTTCCTTGAGCACAACGACGGGCTTGAGATCGTAGGTCCAGGGAATGCGGTAATGCACGGCGATGCCGGCAAGCGCCTCCCCCTTAACCGCTACAAAGACCCCGAAGGCAGGAGCAGCACCGAGGCCGTGAAGCCTGAGATCGTCGGGCGTGACGGCGAAGGCATCAATATAGCCCTCGAAGACGGCCAGCGCCCGCATGAGCGCCCAGACGGCCTCCACATCATCGTGCGTGAAGGGACTGACGTGAAGGCCGTCGGCGCTCATTCCGCGGCAATCGCCAGCAGGCTGCCCGGCTCGCTGCCGGTCGCGAAGGGCTGGCCTTCATCCTCCCAGCCCGTGATGCCGCCGATCATGATCTTTACCGGACGGCCGAGACGGGCGATCTTGAGGGCGGCCTGATCCGCGCCGTTGCAATGCGGGCCGGCGCAATAGGCAACGAAGACGGTGTCTACAGGCCATTCGGCCATGCGCTCGGCGCTGATCTGCCGGTGCGGCAGGTGGATGGCGCCCGGCACATGCCGGCGGGCATAGGCTTCCGGCGAGCCGATGACATGGAGCAGGACGAAATCCTGATCGCCGGATTTCAGCGCGGCGGCGACGTCGGCGCAGTCGGTCTCGACGGACAGCAACTTCAGGAAATGCTCAATGGCGACGGCGGGGGAAGCGGCCGGATAGTCGGTGACGAAGCTCATGGTCTCTCTCCTTGTTGGGGACGGGCCTTGTTGGGACGAGAGAGATGTAGCCGGAACGGCCTCCGGCTTGCAGATGGCATGATTGCCATATACCATCAATATCATGACAAACCCGCTTTCGCTCCCGCCGCTTGCCAATCCGCTCGTCGTGGCTGTCGCCTATGACCAGCTCTGCACCTTCGAATTCGGCATCGCGACCGAGATTTTCGCCCTACCCCGGCCGGAAATGGGGCCGAACTGGTATCGCTTCGCCGTCGCCGGTCTCGATGAGGGCGAAATGCGCTCGACGGGCGGGCTGCGCTTTGCCGTGGACGGTGGGCTCGACCTGCTGGCTGAGGCCGGCACGATCATCATTCCCGGCTGGCGCGGTATCGACGCACCTGTGCCGCAGGTGCTGATCGAGGCGCTGCAGGCGGCGCATGGGCGCGGTGCCCGCATCCTCTCCTTCTGCTCGGGCGTCTTCGTATTGGCCGCCGCCGGCCTGCTCGATGGCCGCCGCGCCACGACCCATTGGCGCTATACGGAGACGCTGACGGCGCGTTTTCCCGCCATCGCGGTGACGCCGGATGTGCTCTATGTCGATGCCGGCAGCGTGCTGACCTCGGCGGGTACGGCGGCAGGGCTCGATCTCTGCCTGCATCTCATCCGCCGGGATTTCGGCACGGAGGCGGCCAATCTCGTCGCCCGGCGCCTCGTCATGCCGGCACATCGCGATGGCGGTCAGGCACAGTTCATCCGTCAAGTCGTGCCGCGCACGCATGAAAGCAGCCGGCTCGGGCCGCTGCTCGATCACATGCGGGAAGATCTCGGAGCCGACCACACCGTTTCGACGCTGGCCCGCCGCGCCGGGATGAGCGACCGCACCTTCCTGCGCCGCTTCGAATCGGCCACCGGCATGACGCCGGCCCGCTGGCTGTTGGCCCAGCGCCTCGGCAAGGCGCGCGACTTGCTGGAAGAGACCAATGTCTCGGTCGAGGAGATCGCAGCCCTTTCCGGATTTGGCACGACGGGCACGCTGCGCCATCATTTCCGCCTGCATCTTTCGACGACGCCGGCCGCCTATCGCGAAGCCTTCGGGCGGCAAACCGCAACCCGTCAGTAAAACGCAAACGGGCGGCCAGAGGCCGCCCGCGCTTTATTCAAATGTCCGGACCACTATTCCAGGAAGGTCATCGGGTTGACCGGAGTGGCGTTCTTGCGCACCTCGAAATGAACCTTCGGACGGGAGGCGTTGCCGCTCATGCCCGAGGTCGCAACCGTCTGGCCGCGCTGGATCTTCTGGCCGCGCTGCACGTTAAGCTCGCCGGCATGGCCATAGACCGTGACAGTGCCGTCGTCGTGGCGGACGAGAACCGCGTTGCCGAGTTCCTTCAGGCTCGAGCCCGAATAGATGACCACGCCGTTTTCAGCGGCCTTGATCGGCGTGCCCTCGGGAACCGAGATATCGATGCCGTCATTGCGGTTGCCATCGACATTGGCGCCGTAGCCGGCAATGACCGCACCGCGCACCGGCCAGCGATACTTGCCGATACCCGTCGATTCAGGGGCGTCGTCCGTCACGTCGGACTTTTCCGTCGCTTCGGTGACCGAAACCGTCTTTACCGGGGCCTTGTAGGATTCCGGCTTCTTTTCCGCCGTTTCGACCTTCTTTTCCTTGTTGCCCGGAACAGAGGCCGTCGTCGTCTTGTCCGTGGTGGCCTTTTCGGCCACGACGGCGCCGCCGCCGGCCGGGATGACCAGCTTCTGGCCGAT
>CBFGOD010000579.1:0-2566 GCA_965650295.1 uncultured Shinella sp.
TCAAGAACGGAACCGACGGCAACATCCAGATCGCGGTCGACGCCATCCGCGCCGGTGATCTCGACCTTCTCTATGTCACGCCGGAGCGCATCGTCACGGATGGTTTTGCCGAACTCGTCGCGGATGCCAGGATCGCGCTCTTCGCCATCGACGAGGCCCATTGCGTCTCGCAGTGGGGGCATGATTTCCGGCCGGAATACCGGGCGCTCGGCATGCTCGGCGAGCGTTATCCTGGCGTGCCGCGCGTCGCGCTGACGGCAACGGCCGATCCGCACACGCGCGACGACATCATCGACCGGCTGGGGCTTGGGGACGCTGAAGTCTTCACGACGAGTTTCGACCGGCCGAACATCTCTTACGAGATCGCCGAGCGCGACCAGCCGCGCCAGCAGCTCCTGCGCTTCCTGTCGAAGCACGAGGGCGAGAGCGGCATCGTCTATTGCTTGTCGCGCGCGAAAGTGGAGGACACGGCCGAGTGGCTGAACACGCAAGGAGTTCGGGCGTTGCCCTATCATGCGGGTTTCGACCGGGCGGTGCGTGATGCCAATCAGGATGCTTTCCTGAAGGAGGAAAACCTCTGCCTCGTCGCCACCGTCGCCTTCGGCATGGGCATCGACAAGCCGGATGTGCGCTATGTCGCGCATCTCGACCTGCCGGGCTCGGTGGAAGCTTACTATCAGGAGACGGGGCGCGCGGGGCGTGACGGCCTGCCGTCGGAGGTCTGGATGGCCTATGGCATGGCCGATGTCGTGCAGCGGCGGCGGATGATCGACGAGGGCAATGCGGCCGAGGAGGTCAAGCGCATCGAGCGCGGTAAGCTGACCGCGCTGCTCGCCATCTGCGAGACGGCAGGCTGCCGCCGCAAGGCGATCCTGGCGCATTTCGGCGAGGCGCATGCCGGCGGCTGCGGCAATTGCGATACCTGCCGCAACCCGGTCGAGACCTGGGATGGCACCGAGGCGGCGATCAAGGCGCTCGCCGCTGTCTATCGCACCGGCGAGCGATTTGGCGCGGGCCATGTCATCGATGTGCTGATGGGCGTCGAGAACGAGAAGACGCAGCGTTTCGGCCATACGGAGATGCCGGTCTTCGGCGCCGGCAAGGATATCGCGCCGCGTATCTGGCAGTCGATCTTCCGGCAATTGCTGGCCATGGGCTTGATCAGCGTCGACCATTCGGCCTTCGGCGCGCTGAAACTGGAGGAAGAGGCGCGCGCCGTCTTCCGCCATGAACGGGAGGTTCTGTTCCGCAAGGACCGGCCGCAGAGCGGACGCAAGGCGAAGGCCGGCAATTCGCCTGCCGCGCGCGAGCGCTCGAATCTGTCGGGTTCGGATCGCGAGCTGTTCGAGCTCCTGCGTGCCGAGCGGCTTTCCATTGCCAAGGATCTGGACGTGCCGCCCTATGTCGTCTTCCCGGACACGACGCTGATTGCGCTTGCCAGAGAACGGCCGAGCGATCTGGAGGAGCTGCTGGATATTCCCGGTATCGGCGTGTCCAAGCGCGACCGGTTCGGCGAGGCCTTCCTCGCCGTCATCGAGGAATTTGCGGGGTAGGTCCGTCGTCATTCAGCCCATACTGGCCTGCAAATGGCGTTTTTGCGCGCTTCCGGTGCTCACGTACATTAAGTACGCTGCGCTTCGGGTCACATAAAACCACCATTCTCGACTCACTATGCACTGAATGACGATGGCCCGCGGTGTTTTTTAACAGGCGCGTGTCGGAACGTTCCGGCCCCGTACGTCCTTGAGCACGGTCACAAGGAGGACGTTCCGATGAAAGTCACGCAGCATCTCTGGTTCGAAAAGGATATGGAAGCGGCGATCGGTTTCTATACCTCGCTCATTCCCGGCTCCTCGGTCCACTGGATTTCCGGCCTGCCGGCCGAGACACCGAGCGGTCCGCCCGGCAGTGTCAGGATCGCGAGCTTTACGCTGGGCGACCAGCGCTACATGGCCATCGAGGCCGGCCCGCTCGATCCGTTCAACCACAGTTTTTCCATCATGGTCGAATGCGAGACGCAGGGCGATCTCGACCGTCTCTGGGAGGCGCTAAAGGAGGGCGGCTCCGTCGAGCAATGCGGCTGGCTGCGGGATCGCTGGGGCCTCTCCTGGCAGATCGCCCCGACGCGGCTCGGCGAGCTGATGAGTGATCCGGATCAGGACAAGGTCAGGCGTGTTACCGAGGCGATGCTGAAGATGGTCAAGCTCGACATTGCGCCTCTGGAGGCGGCGGCCGCAGGATAAGCGTCCTACATCCTGACCGTCATGCCGCCATCCACCACGAGCACATGGCCGTTGACGAAGGAGGCGGCGTCGCTGGCGAGGAAGAGGGCCGCACCGGCGATTTCGTCGGGGCGCGCCCAGCGCTGGACGGGAATGCGCTGGCGCACGAAGGGCATGAGGTCGTCGTTGGCTGCCATCGCGGCATTGGTTTCCGTCGCAAACCAGCCGGGGGCGATGGCGTTGCTGGTGATGCCGTGCGGCGCATATTCGACGGCCATGCTGCGCATCAGGCCGGTGAGACCGTGTTTGGCGGCCGGGTAGACGCCGTCGTTCGGCATGGCGAC
>CBFGOD010000580.1:0-2545 GCA_965650295.1 uncultured Shinella sp.
TATCACCTTTCCCGGGAAAACACCGCTCCGGCGGACGATGCCGACGCATCCGCCAGTTTCAACCCCCTTGTGTACCGCACAGGCACATCCGGCGCGCCGTTTGAGGCATGAAACGACAGGGTCGGTCCGACACCCCATCGCTTCCCCCATGTCGCCGGAGGGAGACCATTTTCCGCAGGCCCGGTGCGTGAGGTTCTGCGTCTTCGCCCCACACACCGCGCCGACCCCGCCTCGCTGCCACGCCTGGCAGTGTATCCGTGACGGGATGGGAGGATTGTAGGCACATATTCGGAGGGCGGGGAAAATTTGGATGCAGATGGGGGATGACGGAGAGGGTTTGCCATGGCGCGCGACCATGTCGTGCCGTCACTGGACGATTGACAAAGGTGGTCGCGCACGCACCATTCGGCGGCAGGAACGGGGAGCGGATGGACGACATTCTCGAAGGTTATGCCAGGGCGGCGACGCCGGAGCTGATCGAACGCTATGAGGCCTTCGATCCGGAGGTACTCTATGCGCCCGTGCTGGATCTGCTGCCGCAGGCGCCCGCCCGCGTGGCCGATATCGGCGCGGGAACGGGGCGGGATGCGGCCTGGTTTGCCGGCAGGGGGCACGCCGTCGTGGCGGTCGAGCCGGTGCGGGCGCTGCGCGAGGCCGGAATGCTGCGGCATGGTGCTGCCGGTCTCGTCTGGATCGACGACCGGCTGCCGCATCTCGACGCAACCCGTGCCTGCGGCCCCTTCGATCTCATCACGCTGAACGGCGTCTGGCAGCATATCGACACGACGTCGCGTGCCGTCGCCCTGCCGGTTCTGGCCGGGCTGCTGGCACCGGAGGGGCGGCTTGTTCTGGCGCTTCGCCATGGTCCCGGCGCGCCGGGCCTGCCGACCTTGCCGATCTCCGACACGCATACGATCGACGCGGCCGGTCGTTACGGCCTCGCGCTGCTGCGCAGCCGGGGGGCTGCTTCGCACCAGGCGGCCAACCGCGCCCTTGGCGTTTACTGGACCTGGATGGTTTTCGCGCGCACATCTGCGTGATAGGCGTGCCGCGCGCCTTGCGATGACCCGGGGTCACGGCTACACAGCCCTCGCGCAGGACGACCTGCGCCTTGTTCGTTCCGGGGACGGCCCCTTTTCTCGTTTGCGAGATCAGGATGGCCCCGTTGAACCCTTCGCCCCTTTCACCGTTTTCCCCAGGTCGCGATTGTCGCGGGCTGCGTCGTGCCCTGTCGCGTGCGCCGTCCGCTGGCTGCCGCGGACTGGCGCTTTTGAGGATATCCCATGGCCGGACCCATCGAGCAATTCGCAATCAAGCCGCTCGTTCCTTTCCAGATTGGCGGCGTTGATCTGAGCTTCACCAACTCGTCGGCCTATATGGTCCTGACGGTGGTTGCGGCCGGAACGTTCCTGCTTTTCGCCACGCGTCGGCGCAGACTGGTGCCCGGCCGGTTTCAGGCGAGTGCCGAACTTGCCCATGAATTCGTCGCGAAGACGCTGCGTGCCAATGCGGGCGAGGAGGGCATGCGGTTCTTTCCGCTGGTCTTCTCGCTGTTCCTGTTCATCCTCGTCGCCAACCTCATCGGCATGTTCCCCTATGCCTTCACGGTGACGAGCCATCTGATCGTCACCTTCGCGCTGGCCATGCTGGTCTTTGCGACGGTCACGCTCTACGGCCTGTTCCGCCATGGCGCCCGGTTCCTGAAACTGTTCGTGCCGGATGGCGTGCCGCTGATCCTGACGCCAATCATCGTGCCGATCGAGGTGATTTCCTATCTCTCGCGGCCGGTTAGCCATTCCGTGCGTCTCTTCGCCGTCATGCTGGCCGGGCACATCACGCTGAAGGTCTTTGCCGGCTTCGTCGTGTCGATGGGCGGGCTCGGAACGCTCGGCATGCTCGGCGCCATCCTGCCCTTCGCCATGACCGTGGCGCTGACGGCACTGGAGCTGCTGATGGCAGTCATCCAGGCCTATGTCTTCACCATGCTGACCTGCATGTATCTGAACGACGCCCTGCATCCCGGCCATTGAACTGTGCCGAAGCGGGACGAAAGCGACCGCTTCCGTTCACGGGATCGAAAGGCGCTGCGTGTAGAAGGAAAGCCGATCAACGGAGCCTCTCCGCATGCAGATTTCCGGTATCCTGAACACGGCCCGCCAGGGCATGGCTACGGAAACGGCCCGCTTCGACCGCGCCGCCCGCACCCTTGCCGGCGGTGCGTCGGCGGATGGTGATCCGGCGGCTGGCATGATGGAGGTGGTTTCGGCCGAAATCGGCTTCCGCGCCAATGCCGCCGTCTTCGAGACGGGCGCGGACCTCTGGGAGGTCCTGGCGACGATCAAACGGGATTAGGCAGGCGGGATTGATCCCGGCAATAAAAAAGGGAGGCAGCGCCTCCCTTTTGCGTCTTACTCGTCGCCCATCTTGAGCGCGGCGATGAAGGCTTCCTGCGGGATTTCCACCTTGCCGAACTGGCGCATGCGCTTCTTGCCGGCCTTCTGCTTGTCGAGCAGCTTGCGCTTGCGGGTGGCGTCGCCGCCGTAGC
>CBFGOD010000581.1:0-2541 GCA_965650295.1 uncultured Shinella sp.
CGCCGGTAAATTCCCTGCAGCGCAGGTGCTGCCTTATGGCGTGGCGCAGGTTGCGGGCGCGGCGGCTGCTGCGGTGACGCTCTATCTTGTTGCCTCCGGCAAGGCCGGTTTCGTGCCCAGCGGGTTTGGCGCGAATGGCTACGGTGATCTGTCGCCGGGTGGCTATTCGCTGATGGCGGCGCTGGTGACCGAGGTGGTGCTGATGGCGCTGTTCCTCTTCGTCATCCTCGGCTCCATTCACGAGCGTGTGCCGGCCGGCTTTGCGCCCGTTTCCATCGGCCTCAGCCTGACGGCGATCAATCTCGTCTCGATCCCGATTACCAACACGTCGCTGAACCCGGCGCGTTCGACCGGCCTTGCACTCTTTGCCGATACGGCAGCCCTGTCGCAGCTCTGGCTGTTCTGGCTCGCGCCCATGCTCGGCGCCGTCATCGGCACGCTGGCCTGGAAGGCGATCGGCGAGGGGGATGCAGCAGAAATCCATGTTTCGAATTAGAATTTTCGAATATTTGGTTTCGTTCAGACTTCATTCAGATAAGTTTAGCGAAATCTAGCCACAGTCGCGCGATGGTTGCGCGACTGGCCTCGCTCCAGCGGGGCCTGGACAGGGGGCATTCATGTTTAAAAAACTTTCGGCCGAATTTCTCGGCACGTTCTGGCTCGTCTTCGGCGGTTGCGGTAGTGCCGTGCTGGCCGCCGCATTTCCGGAAGTCGGTATCGGCTTGCTCGGCGTCTCTTTCGCCTTCGGCCTGACGGTTCTCACCATGGCCTATACGGTCGGCGGCATTTCGGGCGGCCACTTCAACCCCGCCGTCTCCGTTGGCCTGACGGTTGCCGGAAAGTTCCCGGCCTCCAGCCTCGTGCCCTATATCGTGGCGCAGGTTATCGGTGCCGTTGCAGCAGCTGCCGTGCTCTACCTTATCGCTTCCGGCAAGGCCGGCTTTGCAGCGGGTGGCTTCGCCTCGAACGGCTACGGCGAGCTTTCGCCCGGCGGCTATTCGCTGACGGCGGCGCTGGTGGCCGAAGTGGTGCTGACGGCGTTCTTCCTCATCATCATCCTCGGCTCCACCCATGGCCGTGCACCGGTCGGCTTTGCGCCGATCGCCATCGGCCTCGGCCTGACGCTGATCCACCTCATCTCGATCCCGGTCACCAACACCTCGGTAAACCCGGCCCGCTCGACGGGCGTGGCGCTGTTTGCCGAGACGGCCGCGCTCTCGCAGCTCTGGCTGTTCTGGGTGGCCCCGATCGTCGGCGCCGTTATCGGCGGCGTGATCTGGAAGATCGTCGGCGAAAACGACTGATCGCTCCAGGGCAAAAAGAAACCCGCCGTGGCGACACGGCGGGTTTTTGATAAGCGGCTTTTTGAAAAGCTCAGACCTCTTCCTTGCCCGAAAGCAGGATGCAGGCCAGCGTGATCACGGCGGCGATGCCGAGATAGTAGCCGACATAGGTCATGCCGTAATTCGCCTGCAGCCAGGTCGCGATATAGGGCGCGAGCGAGGCGCCGAAGATGCCGGCGAAGTTGAAGGTGATCGACGAGCCGGTATAGCGCACCCGCGTCGGGAAGGGCGCGGCCAGCGCCGTGCCGATCAGGCCGTAGGTCATGCCCATCAGCGCCATCGCGAAGATCACGAAGACGAAGATCGATGCTTCGCCGCCGGTCATCAGGCCCGGCAGGAAGAACGAGAAGACGCCGATCAGGACGGTCGTGAGGATCAGCACTTCGCGGCGGCCGAAACGCTCTGCGAGCTTGCCGGCGATCGGGATGAAGATGCCGAAGAGCACCGAGCCCAGAAGCTGCACTTCCAACGCCTCGACGAAGGGAATGCCGAGAACCTTGACGTTGTAGGAGAGCAGGTAGGCCGAGCCGATGTAGAACAGCACGAAGGTGGCAAGCGCCACGAAGGTGCCGAGCACGAGGCTACGCTTGTGGTTGCGGAAGAGCTCCACGACGGGCACATCCACGCGTTCCTGCTTCTCGATGGCCTTCTGGAAGGCCGGCGTCTCGGTGATCGACAGGCGAACCCACAGGCCGACGGCGATCAGTACGATCGAGGCGACGAAGGGAATGCGCCAGCCCCAGGCGAGCAGCGTTTCCTGCGACATGACGTGCAGCAGCAGCCAGAAGATGCCGGAGGAGAGGAACAGGCCGACCGGTGCGCCGAGCTGCGGGAACATGCCGTACCAGCTGCGCTTGCCCGGAGGGGCGTTTTCCGTGGCGAGCAGCACCGCGCCGCCCCATTCACCGCCGAGACCGAAGCCCTGGCCGAATCGGCAGAGCGCCAAGAGTAGCGGCGCGAGCACGCCAATGCTTTCGTAGGAGGGCAGGAGACCGATGATCACGGTCGAGACGCCCATGGTCAGGAGTGCTGCCACCAGCGTCGCCTTGCGGCCGATGCGGTCGCCATAATGTCCGAAGACGATGGCGCCGAACGGGCGGGCGAAGAAGGCGATCGAGAAGGTCGCGAAGGAGGCGAGCAGCGCTGTCGTCGGATTGTTGTTCGGGAAGAACAGCGTCGGGAAGACCAGCACGGCGGC
>CBFGOD010000582.1:0-2536 GCA_965650295.1 uncultured Shinella sp.
GTGGAGGCGACGCGGGCGCTTTTGCGGAACGAGCCGATCGAACGCATGACGGGGAATCCTTGTTCTTGGGCTTCTGACCCAAGCTTACACCGGGCTCAAGCCGTGCGTGGATACGTGAACAGCAGGAAGTGGGCGTGAAATATCTGCTGCCGGACAGCAACACGCTGCTCACGGCGGCACTCTTCAACATCGACCAGACGAACAGCCTCTACTACGAGGTCGTCAACCTGCCGAGCGGGCCGACGAACATTCAGGTCCAGCGCGGTGAGATCAGGTCGCGCGGCTTCGAATTCGAAGCGAACACCTCGCTCGACAACGGTCTGTCGCTGATCGCGGCCTATACCTATACCCAGACCGAAATTCTGGAAGGTCCGACCACCGCGATCGGAAACGAAGTATCCTCCGTGCCGCGCCACATGGCATCGCTCTGGGCACATTACGACATGCCGGAAGACAGCCCGCTCAATGGCCTCGGTTTCGGCGCCGGTGTGCGCTTCCTCGGCTCAAGCTATGGCGATGACGGTAACACCATCAAGAACAGCGCCCGCACACTCGTCGATGCTTCGATCGACTTCGACTTCGCTGCAATCGACAAGGAGTATGAAGGCCTCAAGCTGCAGGTCAACGCAACGAACCTGTTCAATCGCCAGGACGCCGTGTGCTCTTCCGGCTTCTGCTACCGCGACCAGGGCCGCACGGTCATCGGCAGCCTGAAGTATTCGTGGTAAGCCCTTGACGACGCTCTCCCCAGAGGACGGCGGAACTGCTTTCAGGCCTGATGGCCTGAAGGCGGTCTTTACCGGCGAACATGCCTGGTGCGGCGAGAAGATGATGCTCTCGTCGGACCTTGAGGGCGCCATGCCGCTTGCCGATTTCCTGGCGGGGAGCGGCTTTTCCGAAACGCTCGACCGGTTCGCCGCAGGCTATGGCAATGCGGACCGGCGCGCGGCGGCCTCCTTCTGGTCGCTCTATTATTTCTCCACCCTCACCATCCCCTACATCATCGCGCGCCGGGCCGAACGCACGCTGCCGATCGCCTTCGACCAGATGACCATCGCCATCGGCGATGACGGCCTGCCGCGCGCCTTCGGCCTGCCGCATGAGGGGGACTGGAGCGAGGGCGACGATCTCGTCGGTTTCATCACGCCGCTGGTCGATGCGCATCTCGCCCGCGCCGTGGCGCTGCTCAAGGAAAAGTCGGGCATCGCGCCGAAACTCGCCTGGAACAATGCCGCCGTCTACATCGACTATGCCTTCAACGTGACCGACCGTGCGCCGCCCGAGGGGGACGATCCCTGGCCGTCGCGCCCGCTCTTCGACTGCCCGCTTCTGGCCGACGGCAGCCGCAATCCCTTCCATGGCTGCCTGCGCCACGAACTCGACGCCGGCATTACGCAATGTCGCCGAAAGGTCTGCTGTCTGCGCCACATGCTGCCCGGCATCCCCGGCTGCGGTGAACTCTGCGCCCTGCCCGAACTGAGAAAACAATGACCATGCGCCTCTTCGCCTTCCTCGCCGCCGCCTTCCTGCTGGTTGCCGCCCTGCCCCTTCGCGCCGAGGTACCGTATCCGCTGACCATCACGGACGCGCTCGGCCGCGAGGTCACCATCCCGGCGCAGCCGAAGGCGATCCTGCTCGGCAGCGGGTTCAACTTGGTGGCGCTGTCGCTGATCCATCCCGATCCGGTCAGCCTGCTCGCCGGCTGGGCCAGCGACATGAAGGGCGACAACCCGGAAATCTATGCCCGTTTCAAGGACAAGTTCCCCGCCATCGAGCAGGTGCCGATCATCGGCGACGGCATCACCATGTCCTTCGAGGCGACCCTGTCGCTGAAGGCCGATCTCGCCATCCTCGCCAACTGGCAGGCCGACACCGAACTCGGCAAGCAGGCGATCGGCTATCTCGAACAGACCGGCGTTCCCGTCGTCGTGGTGGATTTCAACAGCGACGCGCTGAACAACACCGCGGGCAACATGCGCCTGCTCGGCAAGGTGCTGAACCGCGAGGAACAGGCCAACGCCTTCGCCGATTTCTACGACGCCCGCGTCAAGCGCATCCGCGATCGCGTGGCAGACCATCCCGAACCCGGCCCGAGCGTGCTGATGGACGCCTTCCCGAACCCGGAAAAGTGCTGCTATGCCTATGGCACCGGCGGTCTCGGCGCCTTCATCGCCATCACCGGCAGCCGCAACATCGCCGAAAGCCTGCCGGCGCAGGGCGGCATCGTCAATCTGGAATTCATCGTCGCGGCCGAGCCGGACGTCTATATCGCGACGGCCTCGCCGGGCGGCACCTACAGCACCTTCTCCGTCGGCCCCGGCGTCGACCCCGCCGAGGCGCGCGAGACGCTCGGCCGCGCCGTGAAAGGCCCGATGCTGTCAGGCCTCAAGGCCGTGAAGGAAGAGCGCGTCTACGGTCTCTGGAACTTCTTCAACGCCGTGCCGCTCAACATTCTCGCCGCCGAAGCCTTCGCCCACTGGCTGCGCCCGGACATCTTTGCCGATGCCGATCCCGATGCGACGCTGAAGGAAATCAA
>CBFGOD010000583.1:0-2532 GCA_965650295.1 uncultured Shinella sp.
TCGAGTTCGGCGATGCGCTCAGCCTTGCCAGCCTCGGCCTTCCTGAAGATGGCGAGCGCCTCGTCGGGCGTGATGGCGTCGGTCAGATAGCGGAAGTCGATGATCGAGACGAGCTGTTCGGGCGTCATCTCGGCGACGTAGCGCCAGACGGGTTTGTTTGCGCGCTTGGCGAGAAGGTCCCAGACGGCGTTGACCACGGCGCCGGTGGCGAGGTGCATCGCGCCCTTGTCGGGGCCGATCCAGCGCAGCTGGCTGTCGCCGGTCACGTGGCGCCAGAAGCGGCCGGGGTTCTCCGCGATCCAGTCGAGTTCGAGGCCGATGACGCGCTCGCGCAGTGCCTCGATCGCTGCCACCACCACCTCGTTGCCGCGGCCGATAGTGAAGGTGAGGCCGTGACCTTCGAGCGGCCCGTCGGTGCCTAGCACCACATAGGCCGCGGAGTAATCGGGATCGGGGTTCATCGCATCCGAGCCGTCGAGTGAGGCCGACGTCGGAAAGCGGAGGTCGTGGGTGCTAAGCGTGGTGATCTTGGTAATGGCAGCAAGCCGGAAAGTGATAAATGAAATGGGGTGCCGGGCAGGCGAGCCTGCCCGGCGGAGGGAGATCAGTCGTAGAGAACGGCGGCGATTTCCGGCGCGTCCATGTTGGTCTTGTCGTACCAGAAGAAGCCGGTGTCGATGACCTTGGGCAGGGTCTCGCCCTTCAGGGCTGCGATGGCGGCCTTGACGGTCTCGTAGCCGATGCCGACCGGGTTCTGGGTGATGGCGCCGGCCATCGAACCATCGAGAATGGCGGCCTTCTGGGCAGCGCCCGAGTCATAGCCGATCACGACGATGTTGGAGCTGAGCTCCTTCTTGCCGTTGAGCACGCCGAGAGCCGAACCTTCATTGGCGCCGAAGATGCCCTTGAGGTCGGGGTTGGCGAGCAGGATCGACTTGGTGATTTCGGTCGACTGCAGCTGGTCGCCGGCGCCGTACTGCACCGAGACGACTTCGATCTTGGGGTACTTTGCCTTGATCTGCTCGGTGAAGCCCTTGACGCGGTCGATGCCGGTGCGGCTGGTCTGGTCGTGGGCAACCACGGCAACCTTGCCTTCGCCGCCGATCAGTTCAGCCATCTTGTCGGCAGCCAGCGCGGCAGCCGCGACGTTGTCGGTGGTGGCGGTGGTCAGCGGAATGTCGCTATCGACGCCAGAGTCGAATGCGATGACCGGAATGCCGGCATCCTTCGCCTGCTGTAGCAGCGGGGTCGCCGCCTGGCTGTCGAGCGCGGCAAAGCCGATGGCCGAGGGCTTGCGGGCGATGGCCGCGGACAGCATGTCCATCTGCTTGTCGACCTGGGCTTCGGTATCGGGACCTTCGAAGGTCACCTTGGCGTTGAATTCAGCGCCGGCCTTGTCGGCACCGGCCTTCACGGCCTGCCAGAACTGATGCTGGAAGCCCTTGGAGATCAGGGCAATGTCATATTCCTGCGCCTGCGCCGGAACGGCGGCGGCGAGAAGTGCAAGAGCGCCGACGGCGCCGAGCAGAGTACGTCTAAGCATATGGGTGTCCTCCCGGTTTGACTTCGTTGTCGTGGCGGCGTTGTTCGCCGTCTCCGTTATTGGCACCGACCCTGGCGTCGGTGCAGGCAAAGCCGGCGCCTAAAGTTTGCGGCGCCGCAGAATGTCGGCATAGACGGCCAGAATGATGATCGAGCCGGTAACCACGGTCTGCCATTCCTGCGCCACCGACAGGATGCGGAGGCCATTGGCGAGAACCGAAATGATGAGAGCGCCGATCAGCATACCCAGAATGGTGCCGCGACCGCCCGAGAGCGACGTACCGCCGATGACCACGGCGGCGATGGCGTCGAGCTCATAGCCCTGCCCCAAAGCCGGCTGCGCCGAGTTGAGGCGCGAGGCGATGAGCAGGCCCGCAATGCCGCAGATGGCACCGGCCGAGGCGTAGACGGCGATCTTCCAGCGATCGACATTGACGCCCGAGAGGCGCACGGCCTCTTCGTTCGAGCCGAGCGCGAAGGTGTAGCGGCCGAGCGCGGTGCGGGTGAGGATGAAGCTTGCCGCGACGGCCACGACAAAGAGGACCAGCACGCCATTGGGAATCGGCAGCGCCGGTATGACCGAGCCGATCCATGACCCCGGCGATATCTGGTTGAAGCCCGGCGTCGAGTTGAAATAGATCGGCTTGGTGCCCGAGATCACCAGCGACAGGCCCTTGAGGATGAGCATCATGCCGAGCGTGGTGATGAACGGCGGCACCTTGAGCTTGGCGATCACCGTGCCAGAAACGAGGCCGCTGAAGGTGCCGGCAAGGATTGCGCCGAGGATGCCCACCGGTAGCGGCAGGCCCCAGTAGGTGAGGACGACGCCGGCGACGACCGCGCAGAAGGTCATCAGCGTGCCGACGCTCAGGTCGATGCCGCCGGTGATGATCACCAGCGTCGCGGCGATGGCGAGCACGCCGTTGACCGAGGTCGCCTGCAGGATGGCGAGGATATTGGCCGTCTGCAGGAAATTGGGCGAGGCCAGCG
>CBFGOD010000584.1:0-2525 GCA_965650295.1 uncultured Shinella sp.
CGCCGGCTTCTGAGGGGCTAGCGGCACGATCTTGATCGACGACTGCGCCTTGCCAGGATGCCCTTCCATATCGACCACCACATGCCAATGGCCGTTCTCCGGAATTTTCAGCCGGATCGGCGATTGCTTGGCGACGCCGCCGAGGAACTTGTGCTGGCGCGCGTTCTTGAACAGGTCGAAATTCGCGTGGTTCATCAGGCGGACATTGGCGACGGCCGACAGCGTGATTTCGACCACGGTTCCGCCGCGCTGCAGGTCGAGATCGTAATGGGTGTAGGAGAAACTGTGCGTCATGGCCGGCCCGGATGCATCTGGTGTAGCGCTAATATGCATCCGTATCCGTTAAAGTTTTCTTCCTCTCAGCGACCGCCTTCGCGCAGCCGTCTCTCTTATAATTCAATAATATAGGACGAAATTCGGAATCAAATCCGCAGCAAATTGATTCTGTTTGCGAAGTGCGCAGGCGAAAATTTTCCCCGCCCTGTCGGCATGCGGTGATCATGGGCGTCCTTGGTGCAGGAAGCCGGCGAGGCGCCGGTTGAAAACCGAGGAGAGAGACATGCCGAAGATGACCGTCATCACCCTTTTGACCGCAGTCCTTGCCGCCTTTGCACCCGCCGCAGTGCAGGCGGAGGAGATCAAGGAAAACCCGTTGCAGAGCATCGTCGGCAAGCCGGACAAGGCCGGACACCTGTCGGTCAACGGCATCGACTACTATTACGAGATCCGCGGCAAGGGCGAGCCGCTGCTCCTGCTCCATGGCGGTCTCGGCCAGATCGAGATGTTCGGCGAAAACCTAAAGACCTTGCAGGCAATGCGTCAGGTCATCGGCGTCGATCTCCAGGGCCATGGCCGCACGCCGCTGGGCAACCGGCCGATCGATATCCCCGCGATCGGCGCGGACATGGCCGAACTCGTCACCCAGCTCGGTTACGACAAGGTCGACGTGCTCGGTTACTCCTTCGGCGGCGGCGTCGCGTTGCAGATGGCCGCGCAGGCGCCGGACAAGGTGCGCCGTCTCGTCATCGCGTCCGCACCCTTTGCCCGCAACGGCTTCTTCGCGGAAATGCTGCCGCAGCAGGCGGCCGTGTCCGGTGCCATGGCGGAGATGATGAAGGAGACGCCGATGTACAAATCCTATGTGGCGGTGGCGCCGGATGTGTCGCAGTTTCCCAAGCTGCTCGATGCGATGGGCGCTGCAATGCGTGAGCCCTATGACGCCTCGGACGCCGTCGCAAAGCTCTCCATGCCCGTCATGCTGATCTACGGCGACAGCGATATGATCCGCCCCGAGCACATCGTCGAATTCTATCAGAAGCTTGGCGGCGGTTTGAAGGATGCTGGCTGGATGCGGGAAAACATGTCGAAGAACCGCCTCGCCATCCTGCCCGGCCTGACGCATTACGAAACCTTCGCCGCCCCCGCGCTCGTCAGCACCGCCCTGCCGTTCCTCGATGGCGAGGCCGGCGCGCAGAGTTGGGCCGGTCAGGTCGACGGCAACTGACATTCTGTTCAAAACGCCGAAGCCCGGATGCGGGAAACGCATCCGGGCTTCGGTCCGTCCGTGAGGCCGTCTTGCCGGCGGGAGCCGCGCGTCGAACAACCCCTGTCGAGGGGCTCCGCTCAGCGGCAGACGCGGACGTGTTTGATGATCAGGTTGCCGTAATAGTCGTAGGATTTGATCTTCTTGACGAAGCAATGCGGCTGGTAGCCGTAGCTGTAGGAGCCGGCCTGCGAGGGGGCGGCGAAGGAAGAGACCGATGCGAGGGCAAAGGCGGCGATAAGGAGGATGTTGCGCATGGTCTGTTCCCTTCAGGTTCGGTCGCGGATGGCTCGTTGCATCCAGTGACCGGACTTTCGCATGAAGGGGCGATGCCCGCTGTTCCGCACGGAACAGCAGCTTAGCGCAACGTCTCCGTCCAGGCTTTCACCGTCCTTGCCATGGTGGCGAGGTGGTCGGCGGCGGAGAAGCCGGAAACGCTTTTGCGCGGTTTCAGGTCGTGATCGCCGTCCTCAAGCCAGAGCATGCGGATGCGCTCCGGTAGGCCATAACCCGGCACCTCGTCCTTCGTCCCGAAGGGGTCGCGCGTGCCTTGGCAGATCAGCGTCGGGACCTTCAGATCCATCAGATGCGCGGTGCGTAGCTGCGCCGGCTTTTCCGGCGGATGGAAGGGATAACCGAGGCAGAGGAGACCGGCGACCTTGCCCTTGGTATGCAGCCCGTCCGCCACCATGCTGGCGACGCGCCCGCCCATCGACTTGCCGCCGATGACCAGCGGTCCCTTGGCGCCGAGGGCTTTGACGGCAGCCAGGAATTCCGGGATCAGCGTTTCCGCCTTCGGCGGCGGCTTGCGGCTGCCATCGATGCGGCGCGCGGCCATGTAGGAGAATTCGAAACGGGCGACCCGAAGGCCTTCCGCAGCGAGTGCCGCGGTTGCCGCGTTCATCGCCGCCGAATCCATCGGCGCGCCGCTGCCATGGGCGAGCAGCAGGGTGACGGGCGTATCCTCAGGGCCATCGAACAG
>CBFGOD010000585.1:0-2496 GCA_965650295.1 uncultured Shinella sp.
CGCCATCGAGCTGTTCCACGGCTACACCTATTCCGGTCATCCGGCCGCCTGCGCCGCCGGTATTGCGACGCTCGACATCTACCGCGACGAGGGCCTCCTGACCCGCGCTGTCGAGTTGCAGGACGACTGGCATGCCGCGATGCATTCGCTGAAGGGCCTGCCGCATGTCATCGACATCCGCACGATCGGCCTCATCGCCGGCATCGAGCTTGCCCCGCGCGACGGCGCTGTCGGCGCGCGCGCCTATGACGTCTTCGTCGATTGCTTCGAGAAGGGCCTGCTCATCCGCGTGACCGGCGACATCATCGCGTTTTCGCCGCCGCTGATCGCCGAAAAGAAGCACTTCGAGGACATCGCCTCGATCCTCGGCGATGCGTTGAAGCGCGCAGCTTAAACTTCCCACGGCGCAAAACGCTGTTATATCTGGGCCTGTATCGAATACAGGCCCATTTTCATGTCAGCATCCGGCAAAAGCGAACCGAAACTCATCTTCCGCCTCCAGTTCGAGCCGGAGGGGCGCATCGGGCGCGGCAAGATCGAGCTTCTCGCGCATATCAAGGAGACCGGCTCGATTTCCGCCGGCGGCCGGGCGATGGACATGTCCTATCGCCGGGCCTGGCTGCTGGTTGACGAGATGAACCGGCTGTTTCGCGAGCCGGTGGTGGAATCGCAGCGCGGCGGCAAGCAGGGCGGCGGCGCGGTGCTGACGCCCTTCGGCGAGGCGTTGATTGCGCATTATCACGCCATGGAAGAGAAGGCGCGCGCCGCACTGGCCGATGAAATCGGCTGGATCGTCGCAAACCTCGCAGACTAAAGCCTATTCCAGCGCGACCGTCTTGATGACGGCATGAACCGGCAGGCCCGGCGTGAGGCCAAGCCGCTCGACCGAGAGCGCGGTGATGCGGGCGCGCACATGATCACCGCCGCAGGCGATGCGCAAGCTCGCCATGCCCTCCCCGTCGGGCTCGATGGCCACCACCCTGCCTTCCAGGATGTTGAGCGCGCTCAGGCCCTCCGGGCGCATCGTCGCCACCATGACGTCGCGGGCGGGGATGCGCAGGCGCACCGCGTCGCCGGGCGATACCAGGGCGCCTGGCACGAGGATGGCCGCGCCGCCGCCGAGGCGGATGGTGGCGAGGCCATGCGCGGCATCGCGCGTCTCGACACGACCCGCCAGCACGCTGCCGGCCTCGCGGCGATCGATGGCGGAAGCCAGACGCGGGCCGCCGAGCACATCGGAAACCGGGCCGACGGCTTCGACGCGGCCGCCAGCCATCAGCACCACCCTGTCGGCGAGCCGTGCGACTTCCGCGACGGAGTGGCTGACATAGACGATGGGAATGCCGGCCTCATCGCGCAGGCGTTCCAGATAGGGCAGGATTTCGGCCTTGCGCTCCTCGTCCAGTGCGGCGAGCGGCTCGTCCATCAGCAGCAGACGCGGGGATGCCAGCAGCGCGCGGCCGATGGCGACGCGCTGTTTCTCGCCGCCCGACAGGTTTGCCGGCTGGCGATCGAGCAGGTCGGCGATGCCGAGCAGATCGATGATGCGGCCGGGATTTTCCGAGCGCGCGCCCTTCGGCGAGAACCAGCGGCCATAATGCAGGTTCTGGCGCACCGTGAGATGCGGGAAAAGACGAGCTTCCTGAAAGACATAGCCGAAGCGCCGGCGATGCGGCGGCACGAAGAGGCGGCGGCTCGTATCCACCAGCACGTCGTCACCCAGCTGCACGCGGCCCTCCGAGGGCCGCGTCAGGCCGGCGATGATGCGGATGAGCGAGGTTTTGCCTGAGCCGGAGCGGCCGAACAGGGCAGTCACGCCGCCCTCGGCGGTGAAGCCGGCATCCAGCGAGAAATCGCCGAGCCGGTGGCGGACTTCGACCACGAGGCTCATTCGAGGTGTACCTTGCGGCCGAGGCGCTGCGCCAGGATTTCGGAGGCGAGCAGCGCGACCATGGAAATGGCGATGGCGACGAGGGTGAGGCGAAGCGCGCCGGCATCACCGCCCGGCACCTGGGTGAAGGTGTAGATCGCGGCCGACAGGGTCTGCGTTTCGCCGGGAATGTTGGAGACGAAGGTGATGGTGGCGCCGAACTCGCCCATCGCCTTGGCGAAGGCGAGGATCATGCCGGCGAGCACGCCGGGCAGGATGAGCGGCAGGGTGACGGTGAGGAAGACCCAGGCAGGGCTCGCGCCCAGCGTACCGGCCGCCTCCTCCAGCTTGCGGTCGACGGCCTCGATGGAGAGGCGGATGGAGCGCACCATCAGCGGAAAGCCCATCACGCCGCAGGCAAGTGCGGCGCCCGTCCAGCGGAAGGAGAGCACGATGCCGAACCAGTCGTTGAGGAAGGCACCCACCGGGCCGCGCCGGCCGAACAGGACGAGCAGGAGGAAGCCGGTGACGACGGGCGGCAGGATGAGCGGCAGATGCACGATGCCGTTCAAGAGCGACTTGCCCCAGAAGCGGCCCCGCGCCAGCGCCAGCGCCACGAGAATGCC
>CBFGOD010000586.1:0-2426 GCA_965650295.1 uncultured Shinella sp.
GAGAGGAGTTTCGGGCATGGAGATCGCTTCGGCAAGGGTCATCGTCACATGCCCCGGCCGCAACTTCGTCACACTCGTCGTCGAAACCGACGATGGGGTGACCGGCGTCGGCGATGCGACGCTCAACGGCCGCGAGCTGGCCGTCGCTTCTTACCTCGAAGATCACGTGATTCCGCAGCTGATCGGGCGCGACCCGGCGCAGATCGAGGATATCTGCCAATACCTCTACCGCGGCGCCTACTGGCGGCGCGGGCCGGTCGGCATGACGGCCATCGCCGCGGTCGATACCGCGCTGTGGGACATCAAGGGCAAAGTCTGCGGCCAGCCGCTGTACCAGCTGCTCGGCGGCAAGAGCCGCACCGGCGTGATGGTCTACGGCCACGCGAACGGCCGCGACATCGAGCACACGGTCGACGAGGTGCTGCGCTACAAGGAAGAAGGCTACAAGGCGATCCGCGCGCAAAGCGGCGTGCCGGGGCTCGAGAAGGTGTACGGCGTTGGGCGCGGCACGATGTTCTACGAGCCGGCCGACGCCGACCTGCCCACCGAGAACGTCTGGTCGACGGCCAAGTATCTGAACCACGCGCCCAAGCTGTTCGAGAAGGCGCGCGAGGTGCTGGGCTGGGACGTGCACCTGCTGCACGACGTTCATCACCGCCTGACCCCGATCGAGGCCGCCCGCCTGGGCAAGGATCTGGAGCCCTACCGCCTGTTCGGCGGCGTCGCCTTTACCATTGAGCGCGAGCGTGGAGGTGGCCAGGCGGTCGATGAAATCGCGATCGTGGGAGACCAGAATCAGCGTGCCGTCGTAATCGGCCAGCATATCTTCGAGCAGGTCGAGCGTATCCATGTCGAGATCGTTGGTCGGTTCATCGAGCACCAGCATGTTGGTGGCCTTGGCCAGGGCGCGGGCCAGTTGCAGGCGATTGCGCTCTCCGCCGGAGAGCGACTTCACCGGCTGGCGCAGCTGATTTTCCCGGAACAGGAAGTCCTTGGCGTAGGCGGCGACGTGCTTCGGCGTGCCCTGCACCATGATCGAATCCGAGCCGGAATTGGCCAGCATATCCCACAGGGTTTCCTCGCCCTTGAGCGTATCGCGGCCCTGGTCGAGATAGGCGACCTCCAGATTGGTGCCAAGCTTGATCTCGCCGGAATCGGCCGGCTGCTGGCCGAGCAGCAGCTTGATCAGGGTGGACTTTCCGGCGCCGTTGGGGCCGACGATGGCCAGGCGATCGCCGCGCATGATGCGGGTCGAGAAATTCTTCAGCAGGGTGCGTTCGCCGAATGCCTTGCTGACGCCCTTCAGTTCGGCCACCAGCTTGCCGGAAGTGCCGCCGGAATCGATGCTCATCTCCAGCGTCTTGCCGCGCTGGCTGAGGCGGCCGGCGGCGTCGGCGCGCATGGCGTTGAGGCGGGCGGCGCGGCCTTCATTGCGCGTGCGGCGGGCGGTGATCGAGGAATAGAAGGTCTTGGTTTCGCGTTCGATGGCCTTTTGCAGGCGGGACAGCGATTCCTCGGCGTCTTTTATCACCGATTCCGACCATGGCTCGAAGGCGGCATAGCCCTGGTCGAGCTTGTTGACCTTGCGGTCATAGAGCCAGAAACAGCGCTGGGTGGTGCGCTCCAGAAAGGTCCGGTCGTGGGAGACGATCAGGGCGGCGCCACGGAAGCTGCGCAGGCGGTCTTCGAGGGTTTCGATGGCGAAGATGTCAAGGTGGTTGGTCGGTTCGTCGAGGAACAGCAGGTCGGGTTCTTCGGCGAAGGCCTTGGCAAGCGCGGCGCGGCGCTTTTCACCGCCGGACATGGAGGTGGTCGGCGCATTGGGGTCGATCTCGAAGGCGTAGAGTTCGGCCTCGGCGGTATAATGCTCGGCGCCGCCGGAACAGGCCCAGTCGAGGATGGTCTCGCCCTTGGGCTCCGGTTCCTGCAACACAAACGCATAGCGCACGCCGGAATTGACGACACGCTCGCCGGAGTCGGCCTCGATCAGGCCGCACATCAGCCGCATCAGGGTGGACTTGCCGGCGCCGTTCTTGCCGACGAGACAGGCGCGCACGCCGCGCTCCAGCGCGATATCGACGCCGTCGAACAGGGGGTTCATGCCGTCCATCAGGCGGACGTCTTTGAGCGCGAGCAGCGGCGCCTTGGGGGAGGGGTTTTTGGCCATGACGGGGATGTAGTGCGTCAGGGTTTATTTTACAAAGGGTTTTTGGAAGCATCGCGCGAAAGGTTACGCTTCCGGCGTCACCTGTTCCATCACGGCCAGTGGCCGGCCGTCATTGTCACTGAAAAAGGCCATCCATTCTTCGACGCCGTTTTCGTGGCGGTGGATCATGTGCGGCGCATTGATGAAGACCACGCCGCGGGCTTCCATTTGACGTTGCGTTTCATGGATATCGGTCACCGAAATATAGAGGATCGAGTCG
>CBFGOD010000587.1:0-2419 GCA_965650295.1 uncultured Shinella sp.
CCTGAAGATGAGCGCCACCGAGATCGGCGAAGTCTTCGGCCAGTGGAACAAGGGGCGCCTGGAATCCTACCTGATCGAGATCACCGAAAAGGTTCTCGCCGCCAAGGATCCGATCGCCGGCGGGCCGATGGTCGACATGATCCTCGACAAGGCCGGCCAGAAGGGCACCGGAAAATGGTCCGCCATCGAAGCCCAGAATATGGGTGTGCCGGCGACCGGCATCGAGGCCGCCGTTGCTGCCCGCTCGATCTCCTCCTTCAAGAGCGAGCGTGAAGCGGCCGAAAAGATCCTCGGCCTGCCGGATGTGCCGGCGCTTTCGGTTGCCGACAAGGCCGCCTTCATCAAGGATCTCGAAAGCGCGCTTCTCGCCGGCAAGATTGGTGCCTATGCCCAGGGTTTCGCCGTGATGGCCGCCGCCTCGAAGGAGTATAACTGGAACCTGCCGATGCCGACGATCGCCAAAATCTGGCGCGCCGGCTGCATCATCCGCTCGCAGTTCCTCGACGAGATTACCAGCGCCTTCACCAAGGCGCCGGATGCGGCAAACCTCATCGTCACCCCGGCTTTCGCCACGATGGTCAAGGAGACGGACGCCGCGCTCCGCCGCGTCGTCTCCGCCGCCGCCCTGCATGGTCTGCCGGTTCCGGCACTCGCCTCCGCGCTCGGCTATTTCGACAGCTACCGCCGCGGCCGCGGCACGGCGAACATCATCCAGGCCCAGCGCGACTTCTTCGGTGCGCACGGCTTCGACCGCCTCGACGGTGCCGACAGCCATCACGGCCCGTGGGGCTCCGGCCTCAACGCCTGAGAATGAAAAGGCCCGGTCGAGAGACCGGGCCTTTTGCTTTGCGGTTTCAGGCGTAAAGGCCGCGAAGATGCGGGCCGGCCGCGCCTTCGGGTGTGGCCGCCCCGGCCAATCGCGCCGAGGCCTCGGGCGGCGGCATTCTCGTGCCGAGCGCAAACAGGACAGCGCTACCGAGAGCGAAAGCGGCAAAAAGCAGGAACATGCCGGGGCCACCGAAGGCACCCAGCATGAGGCCGCCGAGAACCGGACCGACGAAATTGCCGACCGTCGACATGGAATGGGCGCCGAAATAGCTGCCCCGGTTGTGATCGTTCGAAATACCGTCGACCAGCATATATTCCGAGGGAACGACGAGGATCTCTCCGATCGTGAAGATCACCATCGAAAGCGCGAGGCTCCAGAGGCCTGTGGACGCCATGAAGCCGAGTTCGCCGGCAAGAAACAGCAGGCAGCCGATAATGAGCGCATTGAGCGCGCCGGCACGCTCGATGAAGCGGCGCGCGAACGGATTGCCGAGAAGCACGACCGCACCGTTGATGGAAACGATATAGGCGAAGATTTCCACGCCATTGGCAATGTTGCCGGCGAGATGGGGCGCCAGCGTTGCCGACCATTGGCCATAGACGGCCATCAGCAGCGTGCCGCCGCCGACGAAGAAAGCCAGGCGGGGGTCGCGGATCGCGCTCCTGATGCTCTGGAGCATCGACACTTTCGGCGCGGATGCGGAGCGCTCGTTGCCCTGATGCACAGGGACTTTCAGAAGATGCAAGGCGAGCGCAAACAGCGCATAGACGACGCCGGCAGCGATGAAAAGCATCGTGGATGCGGCCCCAGCCGCAATGCCGATCAGCGGACCGATGGCGTAGCCGAAATTGATCGCCGCATAACGCCAGGAGAAATATTTAAGCCGCATCGGTTCCGGGCAGACGTCGCTCATCAGCGCGCGCGAGATCGGTTCATTGATCGCGGCGGCAACGGCTGCGACGATCTGGGCGAGGCAGAAGGCGATGACCGTCTCGGCGATGCCCATGCCCACCATGGCAAGCGCCATGGAAAGCAACGTGAGCGTCAGGACGGTCTTGCGACCCACCTTGTCGGAGAGCGAACCCGCAAACGGCGCCACGACCGCGCCCACCAGAGGGCCGATCCCCAGGAGCATGCCGATCATGGCCGGGCCGAGGCCGAAGGTCTGCTGGAGCTTGATGGCGAGGAACGACAGTGTCATCGCCCTTGCGATATTCACGAAGCCCGCCCCGGCGACGAGGAACAGCACGTAGTTCAGTCTTTGCTTTTCGAATGCCATGGCGGGCCGCTCCGTTGCATGTCGCCTGCTTGTCGCGAACCGCTCGAGCAATGCTGTGGCACTGCGTGCCGCAAAAAACGGCAGCCTGCAACAGCCACGAATCGCCACTTGGATGTGTCAGCTCTCGTCCGTCGGGATCGGATAGCTCAGCGTCTGCAATTCCTCCGCGGGAATGCCCTCGATGCGGGCGATGACGGCCTTGGCGAGTTCGCGACCGGCAAGGCGGATATCCTCGCGCATGGTCGCGACCTCGGGCCGCAGCCATTGCAGGAACATGTGCGGTTCCTTGGAGACCATGTCGACGTCGTGGC
>CBFGOD010000588.1:0-2399 GCA_965650295.1 uncultured Shinella sp.
TTCATCTCGGAAGACGGTTACATCGTCACCAACAACCACGTCGTCAGCGACGGCTCGGCCTTCACTGTCGTCATGAACGACGGCACGGAGCTCGATGCCAAGCTCGTCGGCAAGGACAGCCGTACGGACCTCGCCGTCCTCAAGGTCGAGGAAAAGGACAAGCGCAAGTTCACCTATGTGGACTTCGCCGATGACAGCCAAATCCGCGTCGGCGACTGGGTCGTCGCCGTCGGCAACCCGTTCGGTCTCGGCGGCACGGTGACGGCCGGCATCATCTCGGCGCGTGGCCGCGACATCGGCTCCGGCCCCTACGACGACTATCTCCAGGTGGACGCCGCCGTGAACCGCGGCAATTCGGGCGGCCCGACCTTCAACCTCTCCGGCCAGGTCGTCGGCATCAACACCGCGATCTTCTCACCCTCGGGCGGCAATGTCGGCATCGCCTTCGCCATTCCGGCATCCGTCGCCAAGGGCGTCGTTGCCGACCTGATGAAGGACGGCAAGGTCGATCGCGGCTGGCTCGGCGTGCAGATCCAGCCGGTGAGCCGCGACATCGCCGACTCGCTCGGCCTCGCGGATGCCGCCGGTGCGCTGGTCGTCGAGCCGCAGGCCGACTCGCCCGGTGCCAAGGCCGGCATCAAGAAGGGCGACGTGATCACCGCGCTCGATGGCGAGCCGATCAAGGACCCGCGTGATCTCGCCCGCCGCGTGGCGCAGATCGTGCCCGGCAAGAAGGTCGAGATTTCGATCTGGCGTGACGGCAAGTCCCAGAACGTTCCGGTCGAGATCGGCACGCTCGCCGGCGAGCAGATCCAGGCGGCGACGAGCACCGAGGAGGCCGAGCCCGAAACCCCGCCGAGCGAACAGGCGCTTGCCGATCTCGGCATTTCGGTCACACCAGGCGATGACGGGCTGACGGTTTCCTCCGTCGATCCGGACTCGGATGCCAGCGACCGCGGCCTCAAGGAAGGCGATCGCATCACGTCGGTCAACAACCAGGTGGTCAAGTCTGCCGATGACGTCGTGAAGGTGCTCAACGGCGCCCGCAAGGACGGCCGCTCCAAGGCGCTGTTCCAGGTCGAGACCAAGGAAGGCAGCCGCTTCCTGGCGCTGCCGATCGACCAGGGCTGATCGGCTCCATAGCCCTCTCGAATGGCGCCGCGGAATCGCAAGGTTTCGCGGCGTCGCTGTCTCCAAGACCGGGTTCTAGCCAAGGCGTGGCGAACATGCTGTAAGGTTCGTACGATGAAGATATTGATTGTAGAAGACGATCTGGAGGCGGCCGCCTATCTCTCGAAGGCCTTTCGCGAGGCGGGCATCGTGCTCGACCATGCAAGCGATGGCGAAAGCGGCCTCTTTCTGGCGACCGAAAACAGCTATGACGTGCTGGTCATCGACCGCATGCTGCCGCGCCGCGACGGCCTGTCGCTGATCACGGAGCTGCGCCGCCGCAACATCCATACGCCGGTGCTGATCCTCTCGGCGCTCGGCCAGGTCGACGACCGGGTGACGGGCCTGCGCGCCGGCGGCGATGACTATCTTCCCAAACCGTATGCGTTCAGCGAGCTGCTGGCGCGAGTCGAGGTTCTCGGTCGCCGTAAGGGCACGCCGGAGCAGGACATGGTCTACCGCGTCGGCGATCTCGAGCTTGACCGGCTCTCGCACACCGTCAAGCGCGCCGGCAAGGAGATCCTGCTCCAGCCGCGCGAGTTCCGCCTGCTCGAATATCTGATGAAGAATGCCGGCCAGGTGGTGACGCGCACCATGCTGCTGGAAAACGTCTGGGACTATCATTTCGATCCCCAGACCAATGTCATCGACGTCCATGTCTCGCGGCTGCGCTCGAAGATAGAGAAGGATTTCGACCAGCCGCTGCTGCGCACCGTGCGCGGCGCCGGATATATGATGAAGGACGAGGCGGCGGGCTGACCCCCATGAATGGACTGCATGGACTGCTCGGCCGCCTGACCGTTCTCTACCGCACCACGGCGGTGCGGCTTTCCGCCGTCTATCTCCTGCTTTTCGCCATCTGCGCGGCCTTCCTCGTCTTCTACGTTTCGACCATGTCGGAAGGTCTTCTGCGCCAGCAGATGCGCGATGCGGTGGCGCAGGAAACGCAACAGATCGAGGCCATTTTCGAAAAGAGCGGCATGAACGGCCTGCTGCGCACGCTGGAGCGTCGCGCCCGCCAGCCGGGCGCCAATCTCTATATCATCGCAAGCCCCACGGGCGAGGTGCTGGCCGGCAACGTCGCTTCGCTCCAGCCCGGCGTACTCGACACCGAGGGCTGGACCGAGACACCCTTTCTCTACCAGCGTTATCAGGAGGAGGCGCGCGGCGGCAATCGGCCCATGGCCTATGCGCAGGTCGTGGTGCTGTCCAACGGGTTGCGCGTGCTT
>CBFGOD010000589.1:0-2389 GCA_965650295.1 uncultured Shinella sp.
AGGCCTGGCGCTCTACCACTGAGCTAGGTCCGCAAACGGTCTTTCTGGTGCGGGGCATCCGTACACGACGACGGCAGGGCCGCCTCGCGCGGGAGGAGCGGAAAACTCCATCCGTTGACATTCCGCACCGCCTGAACGACCGGGAGGGCGCGTTTATTCGCGTAATGGAAAAGGTTCAAGCCGAAAATGGCACGCACACGTTTCCGTAACGGCAAGTGTTGCCGCTACGACACAACTTTGCGGATGGGCAGTTTATGAGGCGGAAGCGCTCCTTACCACCACTTGGCCGGCGTGAAGCGGCCGGCGGCCTGCTCGATGACATGGGCCGTCTTGAAGAGGCTTTCCTCGTCGAAGGGCTTGCCGATGAGCTGGAGGCTGAGCGGCAGGCCCTTGTGATCGAGACCGGCGGGAACCGACAGGCCCGGCAGGCCGGCCATGTTCACGGTGACCGTGAAAATGTCCTGCAGATACATTTTCACCGGATCCGACGCCAGATCCTCGTCGGCGATGCCGAAGGCCGACGACGGGGTGGCGGGCGTCAGGATCGCATCGACGCCGGCATTGAAGGCCAGTTCGAAGTCGCGCTTGATCAGGGTGCGGACCTTCTGGGCTTGCAGATAATAGGCGTCGTAGTAGCCGGCGGAGAGAACATAGGTGCCGATCATGATGCGGCGCTTGACCTCGGTGCCGAAACCGGCAGCGCGGGTCTTTTCGTACATGTCGACGATATCCTTGCCATCGACGCGCAGACCGTAGCGCACGCCGTCGTAACGGGCGAGGTTCGACGATGCCTCGGCCGGGGCCACGATATAGTAGGCCGGCAAGGCGTATTTGGTGTGCGGCAGCGAGATGTCGACGATCTCGGCACCGGCGTCTTTCAGCCAGGCGATCCCCTGCTGCCAGAGCGCTTCGATCTCTTCCGGCATGCCGTCGACGCGGTATTCGCGCGGAATCCCGATACGCATGCCCTTCAGCGACTGGCCGAGCGAATACTCATAATCCGGCACGGGGATTGCTACGGACGTCGTATCCTTTAGATCAAGGCTTGCCATGGACTTCAACATGATCGCGGCATCGCGCACGTCGCGGGCGATCGGGCCGGCCTGATCGAGCGAGGAGGCGAAGGCGACGATGCCCCAGCGCGAGCAGCGTCCATAGGTCGGCTTGATGCCGACGGTGCCGGTGAAGGCGGCGGGCTGGCGGATCGAGCCGCCGGTATCGGTTGCAGTCGCGCCGGCGCAGAGGAAGGCGGCGACAGCGGCGGCCGAACCGCCGGAGGAGCCGCCGGGCACGAGATCGGCGTTGGAGGTCTGCGCGCGCCACGGGTTCTTGACGGCACCGTAGTAAGACGACTCGTTAGAGGAGCCCATGGCGAACTCGTCCATGTTCAGCTTGCCGAGCATGACGGCGCCATCGTTCCAGAGGTTCTGGGTGACGGTCGACTCATATTTCGGCTTGAAGCCGTCGAGGATGTGGCTGCAGGCCTGCGTGTGCACGCCTTCGGTCGCGAACAGGTCCTTGATGCCGAGCGGAATGCCTTCCAGCGCGCCGGCCTTGCCGTCGGCAATACGGCCGTCGGAGGCTTTTGCCATCTCGCGCGCCTTTTCCGGCGTCACGGTGACATAGGCATTGATCGCCGGATTGGCCGCTTCGATCGCAGAAAGATACGCGTCCGTCAGTTCGACGGCTTTGATCTCCTTGGCGGAGAGCTTTTCGCGGGCTTCGGCAATGGTGAGGCGAGTAAGGTCGGTCATGGAACTACTTTCGGAAGCGGACGGCGCGGGCGGCAAAGGCGGATTTATTCGACGACCTTCGGCACCTGGAAGAAGTTGCGGTCGGTGGCCGGCGCATTGGCGACGACAGCGTCGGCCTTGTTGCCGTCATTGACGACGTCCTGGCGCTTGCGCATCTCCATGGGCGTGACTGAGGTCATCGGCTCCACGCCCTCGACATTCACTTCGGAAAGCTGCTCGACGAAGCCGAGGATACCGTTCAGCTCGCCGGTCATGCGGTTTGCCTCTTCCTCGCTGACGGCGATGCGGGCAAGGCGCGCGACGCGCTTTACGGTGGCTAGATCTACGGACATGGATGGTCTCCGACAGGAAATTTCCTACCCGCTATACTGACCAAGCCCCGGAGGCGCAACGGGGGAATGGCCCGTTCCACGCCCCCTCGCCCGTTTTCCTGCCGCTTAGCGCGTCACCACGCCGCCGGACTTCGGCACCTCGATCTTCGAGGATGCGCCGTCCATCGCCTGCACGAAGAGGTCGGCCGTCTGGTCGATGATGCCGAAGGAGCCGTAGTGGCAGGGAATGACCGTGTCGAACTTGAAAAAGCGCTGGCAGGCGAGTGCCGCAACGGCACCGCCCATGGTGAAACGGTCGCCGAT
>CBFGOD010000590.1:0-2375 GCA_965650295.1 uncultured Shinella sp.
ACCGTAATCGACATAGGATTTATAGGACGGCGAGGAGATGTCCTCGATGTTCGAGCCGCCGGCGAATGAATTAAACCAGCCATGGTTCCGGCCGACCTTGCCGGCCCAATTCTTCTGCTCCGCCGCCGTCGAGCCGTTATACCAGGACGCGAGGCAGGCATAGTCGGTGCTGCCGCACTTGTTGACGCCCATGCCGAGGTATTTGACGCCGCCCTCGATATTCTCCTCGTTGATGTCTCGGTCGAAGCCCATGCCTTTGCCGGTCCGCTTCGTCAGCTGCATCACGCCCTTCACGCCGGTCGGCGAGCCCGAGCAGGTCGAGATGCCGGATTCCGCATGCGCAACGGCCAAAGCAAGGCCAACCGGAACATTGTACTTTTCCGCATAATGCTTGATCAATTCAACGTTCTTGGCATCCTCCTTCACCGCCTGCGCCGGCGAACGGTAGAGACGGCGGTTCTTTTCCTTCTGGGAGATGTTGCAGTTCGTCACCGTTTGCTCTTCGAGCTGGTCGGATTGTGTTTCGGTGTCCTGCTTGGAATGTCCTTCATCCTCCGCCCGCTTTTCCTTCACATCGTCGTCGATGACCGGAATGTCGGCGAATGCCGCTGGCGCCGGTGCGGTGACGAGCGCGGCAGAAAGCAGGAGCAGGATCGTTCTACGCATCGGCCGCCTCCGGAATGGTCCAGCCACAGAAATGAGGGAGCCACGCGGCCGGCTCGTCGCCATAGGTCTCGCGCAGCGTCTGGCAATCGCGCACCGTCTCCGGCCGCCCGGACAAGACCTTCACCAGGTCGGGCATCGCCGATAGATCGAGCCGCGCGATCACCGAGTCCTGGGCGTGCTTGATGAGGAAGGTGCGGCTCGTCTTGTCTGCCTGCTTCACGAAGCGGAATTCCTTTTCCGACAGGCCGAACGCCTTGCGGTAGCTCTCCTCGTCGGCCGACGCATTCGGGAAGAAGATGTTGGTCATCGTCTGTTCGATGATCGTGTTGCGCAGGTCGGAACGCACCACGTCGGCGGCCGACTGTGTGCCGAAGCCGACTATGCCGTTCATCTTGCGGATCGTCTTCAGCCAATCCTTGATGAAGCCGGAGAAGACCTCGTCATCGAGCAGGCGCCAGCCTTCGTCGAGGAAGATCATCGAGGGGCGGCCGTCGAGGATCTCCTGAATACGATGGAACATATAGAGGAGCGCCGCCGAGCGCGTGCGCTTGTCGGACAGGATCTCAGTCATGTCGAAGCCGATCACCGAGCCGGCAAAATCCAGCCTGTCGGTCGGGTTGTTGAACAGCCAGCCCTTGTCGCCCGTCGTCCATTCCTTCAGCCGGTCGGCGAGATCGCCAATGCCGGATCGCATCCTGCCGCGAAGCGCTTCCGCCAGCATGTCGAGACGCCGCTGTGGTCGTTCGAAATCGGTGTAGATGCTGTCGACCGCATCGGAGATGACCGCCATCTCCTCGGCATTCAGCACCCGGTCCGACGGTGTGACAAGATAAGAGACCAGCGTCTTGCCGAAGCTGCGGTTGGCGGGCGTGTCTTCAAGCTGCAGCGGCGCAAAGCCGGTCGGCTCGCCCGGCGAAAGTCGCTCATAACGCCCGCCCATAGCGCGCACGAAGATCTCGCCACCGCGATCCTTGTCGATGAAGACGCAGCGCGGCCGCGGGTTAACGCGCATGCCCTGGGCGAGCAGGAAGGACAGCGCCACCGTCTTGCCCGAGCCGGTCGGGCCGATGACGGTGAAGTTGCCGACATCTGCCTCATGGAAATTGAAGAAATAGGCGGTCTGGCTGGTAGTCTCCAGCAGCGAGATCGGCAGGCCCCAATGGACCTTTTGCGTCTGCCCGGACGGAAAATTGTGCGCGGAGAAGAGGCCGGCGAAGTTGACCGACGAGATTAACCCCTGCCGGGCAATGTAGGAAAAGTTGGTCGGCAGTTGCGCCCACCAGGCCGCTTCCTGATTGAGGTCTTCGCGCACGGCGACCACACCCATGCGCGCCAGCTCCGCCGTGACGTCTGCGACGGCGCGGTTGAGCCGCGGCAGGTCGCGCTCAAGCACCGCCACCGTCATGTGATGTTTGCCGAACACCACTTCGCCCGAGGCCAGCCGGTCCCGCGCTGTCTCAATATCGTCCTCGACGGCCGTGCCGCCGTCGTCGGAATTGGAAATCTGCCGGCTGATGGTGGCGATCGCTTCCGTGACCGTCGTCCGGTCCTCCGGGGCGAATGAATGGGTGACGATGAACTCGTAGGGCAGGCGCAACAGCCCGTCGAGCTGGCCGGGCGTCGTCATCGGCGGGTATTCCTTGATCGACACCATGGCGGCGACCTTGGAGGTCGCGCCGTCGGCGGACCAGATTTCCGTTGCCTTGCGG
>CBFGOD010000591.1:0-2373 GCA_965650295.1 uncultured Shinella sp.
TATTCTTTTTACGGGAGGTGCGTGTGGCTACCCCCCTCTGCCCTGCCGTGCATCTCCCCCACAAGGGGGGAGATTGAATTGTGGCACCGCCGTGCCCCAAGCCGATCTCCCCCCTTGTGGGGGAGATGCCCGGCAGGGCAGAGGGGGGTGAACCCCTCGCGTTACCGCAAAATAAAAAGCGGGCGCACGGCTTCCGCCGTCGCCCGCTTGAAAACCGGTCGAAGGATCAGAGCATGCTGTCGATAAGGGCCGACATGGTGTCAACCGACATGTCCCCCGAATAGCGCTTGCCGTTGATCAGGAAGGTCGGGGTCGCCGCGACACCGAAGTCCTTGGCACCGCGCTCGCGTACCGCGTTCACATCATCCAGAAGCTTCTGGTTCGTCAAGCAGGCCTGGAAGCTCTCCTGTGTAAAACCGGCGAGTTTGGACATCTGCAGCAGCGCTTCGCGGCCATCCTGTGCGGCAGCCCAGGTTTCCTGCTGCTTCATCAGCATCGACAGCATCGGGAAATACTGCGCCGATTCCGTCAGCTTGGTCGTGTCCTGCGGGTTGCAGCGCGCCAGCATGAAGGCGGCGGCAGCGCGCGGATCGAAGGGGAATTCGCGCACGATGAAGCGGACCTTGCCGCCATCGACATACTTCGCCTTGATGGCGTCGAAGGTGTTGTTGTGGAAGGCCGCGCAGTGCGGGCAGGTCGTCGACATATATTCGACGATCGTCACGGGAGCATTGGCTTCGCCGAGCGCCATGTCCGGCAGCGCGCCGGGCTTCAGCACTTCCGCCATGTCGACATCGCCTTCGGACGTCGGGACTTCGGCGGCCTTGGCTTCGGTGGCAGGCTTCTGGGCGGTTTCAGTCGTCGTCGTGGTGGTCGTGGCAGCCGTGCCGCTCGCCGTGCTCGATTCCGTCGTCGTGGTCGTCGGCGTCGTGGCGGTCTCGGTCTTCGTTTCCGTCGACGTGGCCGGCGTCGAGCTTGCGCTTTCCGTCGTCGTCTGGCTGGTCTCGGGAGCCTTGGCGGTCTCCTTCTTCTCGTCGCTGCAGGCGACGAGCGTCACGGCAAGTGCGGCGACGGCGACGCCGGAGAAGAGGCGCTTCATCAGGCTCATTTCGGAAAGGGACATGGTCTCTCCTGTGGGAAGGGATAGGAATTCAGATCTCTTGACGCAACCCAGGCGAAAATGCTGACACGCACCCGGATTTGCTCTCGGCTCTCCCGTTATACCTGCTTTGGGGCGGGAACAAGCGGAGTTAAGGCTAGTAACTTCAAAGAATTGTGACCGTTCGATGTTTGTGGCAGCGGGCTTTCGCGCTTCATTTGCGCCGGCCGAGCACGGCCGTGCCGAGCCGCTTCAGCGCCGCCTTCAGCGCGTCCCCCTCGATGCCTTCGACGAGATGATCGAGATGCTGCGCGGCCGCCCCCGTCAGCGGACGCGGCTTGGGCCGGCGGTTGCTCTGGATGCTGACCGGCTTCTGCACGATCTTGATCTGGTTGACCGCCGGAAAACCGAAGAAACCGTTGATGCGCTGGATGATCTCGCCCTGCTGGTGGCTGAGAAACAATGCCCGCGCACCCTCGCAGGCGATCGTCAGCACGCCCGGCTGGTAACCGCCGCCCTCGCCCGCCATTTCGGAAGCGCGGCGCGGCCAGGCGATGCGCTCCGGCCTTGTGCATTCGGCAAATTCCGAACCGGCAATCTCCTCCCACGAGCCGAGCAGCATCGTGTTGATGCCGGCGCGCTTGGCGAGCACGGGATCAATGAGGCCATTGGCCACTTCGCTGATCTGCACGATACCGCGGCGCGGCTTTTGCTGGGCTTTCGTGTTCACGTTTTACCCCTGGAGGGAAAATATTCCTGTTTCAGCAACGAAGCACCTTGAAGATCATCCGCCACTCCGCCAGTTATAGGCGCTTCGATCCCGTTCAGGCAAATCATGACCCAAGCTCACCGGACCATGGCGCCCGCCGACCTTATCCTCGCCTGGTACGACAAGCACCACCGCGACCTGCCCTGGCGCGTGAGCCCGCCGATGGCGGCGGCCGGGGTGAGACCCGATCCCTACCGCATCTGGCTGTCGGAGGTCATGCTGCAGCAGACGACGGTGCAGGCGGTGAAATCCTATTTCGCGCTCTTCACCGCGCGCTGGCCAACGGTTACGGACCTTGCAAAGGCAGACAACGAGGATGTCATGAAGTCCTGGGCGGGGCTCGGCTACTATGCCCGCGCGCGCAACCTCAAGAAATGCGCCGAAGCGGTCGCCTTCGACCATGGCGGCGTCTTTCCCGATACGGAGGATGGGCTGAAGGCTCTGCCGGGCATCGGCGACTATACCGCCGCCGCCATCGCCGCCATCGCCTTCAACCGCAAAAGTG
>CBFGOD010000592.1:0-2369 GCA_965650295.1 uncultured Shinella sp.
GGCAAGGGCAAAACGCTGCCGGATGCCGTGGCGGCGGCAAAGAGCTACATTGCCGGCGCCGTGCGCGGTTCGGATGCACTGATCGTCGGCTCCGGCCACGGCCCGCTGCACCATTTTCACGCGCTCTGGAGCTAGCGGTCGGCAAGTGCCAATCGCAGCCCCATCAGACCGAGCGCGGCGGCAAAACTGCGCTGGGTCCAGACCATGATCTTCGGCCGGCTCAGGACCTGCTGGCGCAGGCCAGCGGCAAGTGCTGCATAGAGCGCGAAGACGAGGCAGGTCATGACCATGAAGACCGCGCCCAGGACGAGCATGCGCGCGGTGACGTCAGGTGCCTGCGCCGGTACGAATTGCGGCAGGAAGGCCAGGAAGAACAGCGAGAGTTTCGGGTTGAAGATATTGGTGAGGATGCCTTTCCGCACGATGCGCGGCGCTTGTTCCGCCGGCTGATCCGGCCCGAGATCGAGCGCGCTCGAATCCTTCAGGAGGCTCCAGGCGATGAAGAGCAGATAGGCGACACCGGCATAGCGCAGCATTTCGAAGGCGAGCGCGCTGGCGTGCAGCACGGCGGCAAGGCCCACGACGCTGGCGAGGATATGCGGGATGATGCCGAGCGTGCAGCCGAAGGCGGCAAGCAGCCCGGCGCGAAAGCCGCCGCTGATGCCGAGCGCCAGCGTATAGATGACGCCCGTGCCGGGCAGCAGGATGACGACGAGCGAGGTGATGAGGAATTCGGTGGTCATGTGGCGTTCCCATGCTGAGGAGCGGGCAGGAAACACCGGAGCGGCCGGAATGGTCTTGAACGAAATTGCAGGCAAGCAATTCCAGCAAAAGTGCGGAGCGGTTTTGCGTCCGGAATTGCGAAAAGTCGCTAGGCGAGGGCGGCGTGGTACGCGCCGGGCGTATAACCGTAGCGGCGGGTGAAATTGCGCGTCATATGGCTCTGGTCGGCAAAGCCTGCTTCTGCCGCCGCCTCGGCGAGCGGCGTTCCCGCCGCGATCAGCCGGCGGGCCAGTTCGGTGCGGCGCTGGATGAGATAGGCATGCGGCGTCAGCCCCGTCATGCGGGCAAAGTCGCGCACCAGCCGGAAACGGCCAAGCCCGCTTTCTGCTGCAAGGTCTTCGAGGGTGATGGCGGCATCGGGCATGCTGTCGAGTTTTTCGCGGGCACGATGGATACCTGGTGCGGCTATACCGGAGCGCCTTGCCGGCTGTTCGCGCAGCACGGCCGCGAGCAACAGAAGCAGCCGCCCCTCGTAGCCAAGCGGTGCGGCCTGCGCGTCCAGCAAGGCCGCAAGGGCCGCGGATGCCAGAGCGCCGACACGCCCATCCACCAGAACCGGCGCATAAAACTCCTCGCGCGGGCTACCTTCGAATATGTCTTGCGCCGCAGTCGCAACGATCTCCGGCCGCAGATACAGCATGCGCCAGGCGCGCGGGGCATCGCCGAAGGGCACGCCGTCATGCACTTCGCCGGGATTGACGGTGATGGTGTTGCCGGCCTCAGCCTCGACCCGGCCGCGGCCGCTCGCCGAGGTCTGCGCGCCGCGTTCGATCCTGCCGATGCCATAGGTATCGTGGCTGTGGCGCGCGAATGTATGGCTGCTATCGGCGACGACGGCCTCGATGCCGTCGATGGCCGTGCGCAGGATCTGGAAGCGACCGGCGGCCATGCCTTACTCCTGCGGCGTGCCGGGAAGGGCGGCGATCTCGCCGAACCAGTCGGTGGCGGAGGAACACCAGATCTGCCGCACCGGTTTCAGCTCCGCGCGCTGGTTGATGCTGCCCCAGCGAATGCCCCAGGTCGCCGCGGCCTCTCCCGTTCCCGTCGAGAAAAGCGGCGTGCCGCATTCCGGGCAGAAGGACAGCAGGCGTGGGCGGCCGCTTCCGGCGGTCTTGGTGTAGATTTTCGGCGGATTGCCGGTCAGGCGCACGGCCTCACGCGCGGCACGCACGGTGACGCGATAGGGCGAGCCGGTCAGCCGTTGGCAATCCGTGCAATGGCAGATCAGCACCGCATCGGGGTCGATCTCGGCCTCGTAGGTCACGAAGCCGCAATGGCATTGCCCGTCGATGCGCATGAACAATCCTTCCGCCGTGCGATGCGGCGGAAGGATAGAGTTTCACGGACAGGGGTCAATGCGCCGGCTTGATGAAGGTGCCGTTGCGCAGCTCGCGCATCGCCTGTTCCAGTTCGGCCTGCGTGTTCATCACGATCGGGCCGTGCCAGGCGACGGGCTCCTGGATCGGCTTGCCCGAGACGAGCAGGAAGCGGATGCCCTTCTCTCCGGCCTGTACCGTTACTTCGTCGCCGGTATCGAACACGACCAGCGTGCGGTTGCCGGAGAGGTCGCGGATGTTCAGCTCCTC
>CBFGOD010000593.1:0-2354 GCA_965650295.1 uncultured Shinella sp.
AGCCGTTCTCCATGGCCGTCCTCGGTTGGCTGTTCATCGGTTGGCTGTTCCGCCCCTACCTGCCTGCCGACCAGATCGACTCCTATATCGCCGGACTAATCATTCTCGCTGCGGCTCCCTGCACGGCTATGGTGTTCGTCTGGAGCAACCTGACACGCGGGGAGCCGTTGTTCACGCTGTCTCAGGTCGCGTTGAACGATGCCATCATGGTCGTCGCCTTTGCTCCGATCGTTGGCCTGCTGCTCGGCCTCTCCGCCATCACCGTGCCGTGGGATACGCTCGTTCTCTCCGTCGCCCTCTATATCGTCGTGCCCGTCATCATCGCACAGGTCATCCGCCGCCGCCTCACGGTTGGCGGAACGACGCGGGCACTGGATGGCGTGCTGGCAAGGTTGCAGCCGATCTCACTGGTGGCGCTGCTCGCGACGCTGGTTCTTCTCTTCGCCTTTCAGGGTGAACAGATCATCGCCCAGCCCGCTGTCATCGGCTTGCTCGCCGTTCCGATCCTGATCCAAGTCTATCTGAACTCAGGGCTCGCTTATCTGCTGAACCGGATGACCGGCGAGCGGCATTGCGTTGCCGGCCCGTCAGCCCTGATCGGCGCCAGCAATTTCTTTGAGCTTGCGGTTGCCGCCGCCATCAGCCTGTTCGGCTTCCAGTCCGGCGCAGCACTCGCCACCGTCGTCGGCGTTCTCATTGAGGTCCCGGTCATGCTGTCGGTCGTCTGGATCGTGAACCGCTCGAAGGACTGGTACGACGCCGCCCCCGCTGTTTCCAGAACCACCGCCACCGAAAGGCACTGACCATGGATGCGATCATCTATCACAACCCCGCCTGCGGGACGTCCCGCAACACGCTGGCGCTGATCCGCGCTGCCGGGATCAAACCTGTTGTCATCGAGTATTTGCAGCACCCGCCGACGCGCGAGCAGCTTGCGACGATGATCGCGGACGCTGGCTTGAACGTTCGGGAAGCCATTCGCGAGAAAGGCACGCCTTATGCCGAACTCGGTCTGGACAACCCAGACCTGACTAACGAGCAGTTGCTCGACGCGATGATCGCAACGCCGATCCTGATCAATCGCCCCTTCGTCGTGACGCCGCTCGGCACCCGGCTCGCCCGCCCGTCCGAAGCGGTGCTCGACATCCTGCCCGACACCTTCAAGGGGCCGTTCTTCAAGGAGGACGGTGAACAGGTTCTCGATGAGGAAGGAAAGCGCATTGCCTGATACATTTCCCGCATTGCAGGGCGATCACCTGCATTCGATCGATCTCGACGCCCTGCGTCCGGCATTCTCGACGCACATGCCGCGCATCCTGATCCTCTACGGTTCGTTGCGCGAGGTATCCTATAGCCGCCTGCTCGCATTCGAGGCCCGCCGGCTGCTCGAACGGCTCGGATGTGAGGTCCGCATGTTTGATCCAAGGGATCTGCCGCTGCCTGACGAAGCGCCGGTGAGCCACCCGAAGGTGCAAGAATTGCGCGATCTTTCGCAATGGTCGGAAGGGCAGGTCTGGGTGAGCCCGGAACGCCACGGCGCGATGACCGGCATCATGAAGTCCCAGATCGACTGGATTCCACTCTCGGTCGGATCGGTCCGGCCGACGCAGGGCAAAACGCTCGCCGTCATGGAGGTCTCAGGCGGTAGCCAGTCCTTCAATACCGTGAACCAGATGCGCATTCTCGGCCGCTGGATGCGGATGATCACCATCCCGAACCAATCCTCGGTCGCCAAAGCCTATCAGGAGTTCGACGCCGATGGCCGGATGAAGCCCTCGTCCTATTACGACCGGGTGGTGGATGTGTGCGAGGAGTTGGTGAAGTTCACCATTCTTACACGCGATGCCTCCGCCTATCTCACCGACCGCTACAGCGAGCGGAAAGAACAGGCGGCCGAGCTTGAGAAGCGCGTGTCGCTGCGGTCAATCTGACAGGCTTATGCTGGCGACGAGGTTCCGCTTCGTCGCCATTGCCACCGCGACAAACGCTACGATACCGATTGAGCCGAGGGCCGCGCTGAGAACGAGTGATGCGCCTATGCCGAACTGCTCCATCGTCGCGGCAAAGGCGAAAGGGGCCGCAGCGCCGGCAGCCAGTCTCGCCGCCGCCATCTTGCCGGTGAGCGCACCATACCCATCCGAACCGAACAGGTAGAGCGGCAAGCTGCCCTGCGCGATGCTGTTGATGCCCGATCCGAGGCCGAGGCAGATCGAGAAGGCGACCGCGCCGGGGAGCCAGTTGCCGGACAGCGCCAGAATAACGACGCTCAGTACCATGAAGACCGCGGAGAGAACCGCGAGGCCCGGCGGCGCGAGGCGCGTTCCAAAGATCATGTTGATCAGGCGGCTAAGAAC
>CBFGOD010000594.1:0-2344 GCA_965650295.1 uncultured Shinella sp.
TCGAGATACAAGGCCGTGCAATCGCCTTTGCCGGGCTTGCAATAGATACGCTCCGCCTTCGGCGGCAATTGCGGCTGACCCCAGTTGTTGACCTCGACGATGGCGCCCTTCTTCGGGAGATTGCTGCTCATCCACTCCTGCTGCGCACCCAGGAATGCTTCGACGTTCGTCGTAAAGCGATTGTCCTCGTCAGCCGGTCCAAACAGGTCTTCGGCCCACTCGATGCCATAGGCCTGGCGAAGATCGTCGCCGAAACTGGCGTCGCGCGCGAACATGCGGGTCTTGGTGAGGCCGTTTGCGATCGCCCACCAGGACGCCGTGTCACCCTTCTTTGGCTTGTTGGCCTTCCAGACTTCTTTCTGCTCGTCGAGCGACGCCGCAGAAATCGTGCGAAGCTGCTGCTCGTTCGGCATGTCGCCCTTGGCCATGTGGTCGAGCATCGCAGGCAGGACATTGGCGAGCAGGCGAAGCTTGCGGATCTGTCGGACCGGCAGGGCCAGCGCAATCGCAATCGCCTCCTCGGTCCAGCCGAGTGCGACGAGGCGCTCGATACCGCGCCATTGGTCAACCGGATTGAGCGGCTCGCGCGCGATGTTTTCGATCATCGAACGCATCGCGCCATTATCGTTGGCCGCCTCGACGACGATAACGTCGATTTCTTCGATGCCGGCGGCGATGGCCATGCGGGTGCGGCGGTGACCGGCTTCGATGACATAGCCGTTGCCGCCGGCTTCGGCGAAAATGACGGGCGGCTGGATGACGCCTACGGCCTTGATCGTCGCAAGCAGCAGCGCGTCAGCCTGGGGCGTCGATTTCGACTGGCGCGTATTGTCGGGATTGTCCTTCAGCGCGCGCGGATCGACCTTCATCAGTTGCATGGGAGCGTTCCTTTCCGAGATGCGGATCCGGCCTTCTGCCGGTCCTTCCTGTCTTCACTTTTCCCTGAAGACATCTCCCGGACCGCAAAGCGGCCAGACCGGCGCAACTGCGGGCGAGCGGCCCTGCCGCGAAGGACAAGCAGGGCTAACAGCCTTGCAAAGGACGAGTGGACGGGATGCGGAGGCGGCGGTTGAGCGACAGCGGCGACGGGAGGACCGATCTGCGACCGGTTTTCCTTCGCTTCCCCTTCTTCCTTCCCCAACTTCTTCCGATAAGCGCAGAGCTCGGAATCCGGGTTGAGCGGGAGCAAAAAAATGGGCCGTCGGAAGAACCGAGGCCCATGAAGTATGAAGGTCAAAAACCTCCAGAGGGGAACAGCTGTTGCGGCGGCACTGGGAGGCGACCGCCATGTGCATCAGCTGTGTGCACTATGATGATATTTTGATCAGATGGAAAACATTTATTGTGCAATGCACCTATGCAGATGCCGCACTGCTTCCACGATCAAGCTGATTGCCTGGTAGGGGCATCTGCTTGGCGCGCCTCGGCCGCGAGCTCCGCCTCAACCGCCCGGAGCTGACGACGCTTTTCAACCAGCTCGCTCGCGAAGGCAAAATCGCCGCCCTGACGGGACTGGTAGGAACCAAGACGCCGGCGCGCTTCCTCCAACCGCTGGCGATAGCATTCCCGCTCGCCGTCGAAATCGTCGAGCGCATGCTCGAGGCGGGAGACGGCGCCGAGCGGCGTCACGGTGACGGCAAGATCGATCTCGTAGCCCGCGCCCGTGCGCTGAAGCATGGTGGTGTAGCGATAACCCTCAGACTTGCCGAAGCGCTCGCCATTGTAGATGAGATCGAAGCCACCAATGGAGGCGATGACCATCTCACCCTCCTGTTGAAGCTGGACGAGGGTGAGGATTTCCTTCATCAGCGCGCGACCGGCTTCCTTTCGCTCGTCGTATGACACGCCTGTGACGGTCATCGTAAAGGCGTCTCTCGCAGTCGGAACCAGTCGTGCGATGTCCTTGCCGATCTCGCCGATCCGCCGGATCGATATCTCGACGTCGCGTTCGGCGTCCCGGACCTGCCGGCGCACTGCGAACAGGTCGTCATCATGGGCGGCGCGTAACCGCTCGAGACGAGCGATATCGGCTTCGAGCCCTGCCTTTTGCATTAGGCGCTCGTCGCCCGAGGCAATCGCCTTGGCCATGGCGAACTGGTTGGCCTGGCCTTCTCCGAGATCATCCAGCCTGCGGATTGAGGTGTCGCCGGAAAGGGCCGCCGCGATGAAGCGAGCTTTTCTCTCGTTGTTCTGCCACATGGACGCATCGAGCGAACCCTGCGTGGCGTAGGCGAAGATGTCGACGATATCGTGCTGATTGCCTTGCCGGACGATGCGGCCCTCGCGCTGCTCCATCTGTCACGGCAGCCACGGCACATCAAGGTGATGCACCGCCTTCAATCTG
>CBFGOD010000595.1:0-2320 GCA_965650295.1 uncultured Shinella sp.
CGGCAGCCACCACGAAGGCGATGACGATCGCGTATTTCCGCTTGTCCTTCAGCGATTGCGACGTGATGAAGCCCGCGCGCACCAGAAGCGACGAGATGACCGGAAGCTGGAACACCAGCCCGAAAGCGAAGATCAGCGACATGATGAGGCTGAGATATTCGGACACCTTCGGCAAAAGCTGGATCGATACCTGGCCTTCGCCGCCGCCCTGTTCCATGGCGAGGAAGAACCACATGACCATGGGCGTGAAGAAGAAATAGACGAGACCGGCGCCGATCAGGAACAGGATCGGCGAGGCGATCAGGAACGGCAGGAAGGCGGCGCGCTCGTTTTTATAGAGGCCCGGCGCGACGAACTTATAGATCTGCTGGGCGATCACCGGAAAGGCGATGACCAGCGCGCCGAACATGGCGACCTTGATCTGCGTGAAGAAGAACTCCTGCGGCGCCGTATAGATCAGCTCGACATTGCGATGTGTCAGGCCCGCCCATTCCACCGACCACTTGAACGGCAGGACGAGCAGGTTGAAGAGCTGCTTGGCGAAATAGAAGCAGACCAGGAAGGCAATGAAAAACGCACCGACGGCCCAAAGCAGGCGGCGGCGCAGTTCGATCAGGTGCTCGATGAGCGGCTGGGGCTTGTCGTCAATATCGCCGCTCATGCCTCGCCCTTCTTGGTCTTCACAGTCTTGGTCTTCGCGGTCACGGTTTTGGCCGGGGCCGCCTTCTTGGCAGCCGGCGCCTTGGCGGCAGCCTTCCTGGGTTCGGCCTCGGCTTTCACGGCCGTCTTGCGCGGCTTTGCCACCTTGGCAGTACCGTCATCGGCCTTCTTCTTCGCCGTCTTGCTGACCGGGCCGGCCTTCAGCGGCACGGCGGCGGCGGGTTCGGCGGAGGCCGGCTTCGCCCCCTCGGAAGGAACGGCGACGGGGGCGCTTGAAATGCTTTCGGCCGGGTTGGCGGCCGGTGTCGATGTCGTGACGGAACTGGTCGATTTCTGCAGGTCGGCCTTCAGCTCGTCACCCATCTGGCGCAGCGGATTGACCGCATCCCGGATCGTGTTGAGAGGGTTGAGCTTCTGCGCTTCGCCGATGGTCTTGCGCACGTCGTCGAGATCGGCCTCGCGCAGCGCCTCGTCGAATTGCTGGCGGAAATCGCCCGCCATGCTGCGCATCTTGGCGACCATGCGGCCGAACGTCCTCAGCATCTGCGGCAGGTCCTTCGGACCCACCACGATGATCAGAACGATGGCGATGACGAGTATCTCGGTCCAGCCGACATCAAGCATAGAAAACTGTCCTCAAAGGCCGCAACAGCAGTTCACGGCCGGATGCCGGTCACTTGACCTCGTCGGCCTTGTGATCGACCGTCTTCGCCTGGTCGGCGGCAGCGGCTTCCTCGTCGGACATGCCCTTCTTGAAGTTCTTGATACCCTTGGCGACGTCGCCCATCAGTTCCGGAATCTTGCCGCGGCCGAACAGCAGCAGCACAACCACCAGAACGATCAGCCAATGCCAGATGCTGAAAGAACCCATTTTTTTGACTCCCTTACGAACCCTTACCCCGATGTAAGACGTTCAGCTGTTTTTTTCAAACACTAGAATATCCCGCTGGTTAGCCGAAAGCGTGACATCACGCAATCCGGCCGCCAGTTGATCCGCCCGCACACGAGCCCGGATCGGCCGGTCCGCGCCCGCAATGGCGAGGTCCAGCAGTTCCACGACGCCGAGAAATCGCCGCGACAATATGCGCGCCGGAATTTCGCCGCCGCTTTCCAGAACGCGAAGCCCGGAAAGGCGCACGGCGACATGCACCTTCTGACCGTCGGCAAAGCGTTTTCCATCCACGTTGCCCAGCGGTGTCTCCACGACGCCGCCGCGCACATGCCCCGAAAACTCGTTGATTTCCGAGAAGAAGGCGGCAGCGAACATGTCCTTGGGATAAAGGTAGAGCTCCTCCGCCGTGCCGACCTGCACGAGGCGACCGTCCTTCAGCAACGCGATGCGGTCGCCCATGCGCATCGCCTCTTCCGCATCATGCGTGACGACGATGGCGCTGGCGCGCGACCGGCGCAGGATGGCGAGCGTATCGGCGCGGATCGAATCCTTCAGGCGCGAGTCGAGGCCGGAAAACGGCTCGTCCATCAAAAGCACGGAGGGGCGCGGCGCAAGCGCGCGGGCCAGCGCCACGCGCTGCTGCTCGCCGCCCGACAGCATGTGCGGAAACTTTTGGGCATAGTGCGAAAGACCGACACGCTCCAGCGCCACTTCCGCCTCGGCCTCCGCTTCGGTGCGCGGCAGTGCCGTCAGGCCGAAGCGCACATT
>CBFGOD010000596.1:0-2309 GCA_965650295.1 uncultured Shinella sp.
TCTTCTCGCCCTTCTCATCCATGGTGAAGCCATGGGTGACGACGGCGTTGTAGGGCGCGCGGCCACGCGTCGCGCAGCTTTCGAGCAGCGAGGAGTGGAACCAGCCGCGATGCTGGTCGGAGCCTTCCAGATAGACGTCGGCCGGCCATTTCAGGTCCGGACGGTCTTCCAGCGTGAAGGTGTGCGTCGAGCCCGAATCGAACCAGACGTCGAGGATGTCCATGACCTGCGTCCACTTGGCCGCGTCGTGGTCGTTGCCGAGGAACCGTTCCTTGGCGCCCTCGGCGAACCAGGCATCGGCGCCTTCCTTTTCGAAGGCCTCGAGGATGCGGGCGTTGACGGCGTCATCGACCAGCACGTCGCCGTTTTCGTCGGCGAAGATGGCGATCGGCACGCCCCAAGCTCTTTGGCGGGAAAGCACCCAGTCCGGACGGCCCTCGATCATGGCGCGCAGGCGGTTCTGGCCGGCGGCGGGCACGAAGCGGGTGTCGTCGATGGCCGACAGCGAGCGCGAACGCAGCGTGGTGCCGTCGCCGAGTTCCTTGTCCATATAGACGAACCATTGCGGCGTGTTGCGGAAGATGACCGGCTTCTTGGAGCGCCAGGAATGCGGATAGGAGTGTTTCAGGCGGCCGCGGGCGAACAGCGTGTTCGAGGCGATCAGCGCCTTGATGACGCGCTCGTTGGCATCGCCCTTCTTGCCGTTGTCGTCCATGACGCGCGCGCCGTCGAAGCCGGGAGCGTCTGCCGTGTAGAAGCCGGCGTCGTCGACCGGGAACGGGATCTTCGACGAGATGCCGCGCGCTTCCAGTTCGCGGGCCTTCGACGTCCAGGCGTCAAAGTCCTCGCGGCCGTGGCTGGGCGCGGTGTGCACGAAGCCGGTGCCGGCATCGTCGGTGACGTGGTCGCCATCGAGCAGCGGAACGGGGAAGGTGTAGCCGAGGTCCTTCAGCGGATGGGCGCAGGTGAGTGCAGCCAGTTCTTCCGGTGCGATATCGCGGACGAACTTGAAGGTGAGCTTCGCCTTGGCGGCCGCCTCATCGGCAAGACGCGTCGCGAAGATCAGCTTTTCGCCGGGCTGCGGGCCAAAGTCGTTCTGCGCGCTTTCGACCTCGAACAGGCCGTAGGGATAGCGCGAGGAAAACGCGATGGCGCGGTTGCCGGGGATCGTCCAGGGCGTGGTCGTCCAGATGACGACGAAGTTGCCCTTGAGATCGGCAGCACCCTCCATGATCGGGAACTTCACCCAGATCATGTCGCTCTCGACATCGGCATATTCGACTTCGGCTTCGGCCAGCGCCGTGCGCTCGACGACCGACCACATGACCGGCTTGGAGCCGCGATAGAGCTGGCCGCTCTTGGCGATCTTCAAGAGTTCGCCGGCGATGCGCGATTCCGCGTGGAAGGCCATCGTCGTATAGGGATTGTCGAAGTCGCCCTCGATGCCGAGGCGCTTGAACTCGTCGGCCTGGATCTTGATCCAGCCGGTGGCGAAGTCGCGGCATTCCCGACGGAATTCGTTGACCGGAACCTCGTCCTTGTTCTTGCCCTTCTCGCGGTACTTCTCCTCGATCTTCCATTCGATCGGAAGACCGTGGCAATCCCAGCCGGGCACGTAATTGGCGTCATAGCCGCGCATCTGGAACGAGCGATTGATGACGTCCTTGAGGATCTTGTTCAGCGCGTGGCCGATATGGATATTGCCGTTGGCATAGGGCGGGCCATCGTGCAGCACAAATTTTTCGCGGCCGGCGGCCGAGGCGCGCAGTTGTCTGTAAAGGCCCATCTGCTGCCAGCGGGCCACCGTTTCCGGCTCCTTCTGCGGCAGGCCGGCGCGCATCGGGAAATCCGTCTGCGGCAGGTAGAGGGTGGCGGAATAATCGACTTTTTCAGGCGTATCGGTCATGGGTGGAGCTATCGTCTTTTCGCGCGCGTTTGCGCATGCGGGGAATATTGTCAGGTACTGACGGCGGGGACGTTTTCGAAACGCCCGAAATCCCGGACCTTCCGGCCTCGCTCAGAGCGCGCGGAAGGCCGGGCCACTAATTCGCAGATCGATGGTCAGCCGGTGGAGCATCATGCGCGCGGTCTTACGGGGTTTTCGCTGGTTTGAAAAGACGGCGGGGTTATATTTGAGAGAGGCCGGAGTCTGCGGCACCCCCTCTGCCCTGCCGGGCATCTCCCCCACAAGGAGGGAGATCAGCAGAGGCGAGACCTTTGCTTCATCGGCAACTTTGCAGGGAGGCAAAACAGCGCTCCATCCAATCTCCCCCCTTGTGGGGGAGATGCCCGGCAGGGCAGAGGGGGGT
>CBFGOD010000597.1:0-2306 GCA_965650295.1 uncultured Shinella sp.
CGTTGCTGATGGAGCAAAGTTCTCGCCTCCTGCCCATAAGGGGGGAGATGCCCGGCAGGGCAGAGGGAGTGGCTGCGGCCAGCCCGGCCCAACCAAACTACCCCTCGAAATCACCGCCGCCGACCATTTCGCCCAAAACCTCCTGCGCCAGCGTGCGCGTGATGCGGCTGCCGCGGGCGAGCGCCAGGCGGTCGAGCCGTTCCACCAGCGTCTGTGCCGCCTCCAGCGAGCGCTCCATGCGCGCCACCATATAGGCGACCAGCCTGTCCTCGACGAAGAGCTGGCGGTCGGCGAAGAGCTTGACGATGACCTGTGACAGCAGTTCGTCGTCGGGTTCGCCGATCTCCACGACGGTGGCTGCCTTGAGCCGCGAGCGCAGGTCCGGCAGCTCGACCGGCCAGGACATCGGCCAGAGGCGGCTCGTGATGAGCAGCGTATGGCCGTGCTGGCGCACATTGTTGATGATGTGGAAGAGCGTGCGGTCGTCGAAGCCGGTGCGGTCGGCGTCCTCGATCAGAACATGGCCGTGCTCCGCCGCTTCTTCCGCCCCCGTGCCGGTCTTCGCCTCGATCAGCGCCGCACCGGCCTTTTCGCGCCAGATGGCGGCGAGATGCGACTTTCCGGAGCCGACGGGGCCGGCGATGATGACGACGGGTGCGGGCCAGTGCGGCCAGGCGTCGATCATCGCGACCGCGGCATCGACGGGCTCGGCGATCAGGAGGTCGTCGCGGCCCGTTGCCGGGTCGTGTCCGAAAGCGAGCGGCAGCTGCTCGGCCTTGTTGCGCGAAGTCATGGCTTTACTCGGATACTCTTACTCATTCGCCTTCCGGCGTGCTCTCTTCCAGGAGAACGGGCTTGCTCGCCCCATAATAGAGATCGCTGTCAAGGTAGCGCGACAGGCCGAAGCGGACAAGCACGCCGACGGCGGCGGCGGCCGGCACGGCGATCATCAGGCCGACGAAACCGAACAGCGCGCCGAAGGCGACGAGCGCAAACATCAGCCAGACCGGATGCAGGCCGACGCGCGAACCGACCAGCTTCGGCTGGAGAATATTGCCCTCGATGAACTGGCCGGAGAAGAAGATGACGGCAATCAGCACGACCATCCAGTAATCCGGCCAGAACTGCACGACCGCGACACCAATGGCGAGCACCAGCCCGACCAGCGAGCCGACATAGGGAATGAAGCTGATCAGGCCGGCGAAGAGGCCGATCAGCAGGCCGAAATTGAGGCCGGCGAAGGACAGGCCGATGCCGTAATAGAGGCCGAGAATGATGCAGATGGAGCCCTGCCCGCGCACGAAGCCGGCAATCGCCGCATCCATTTCGGCGGCGATCTGGCGGACATTGCCGACATAATCACGCGGCACCCAGCTGTCGACCTTGGCGATCATACGGTCCCAGTCGAGCAGCAGATAGAAGGCGACGACGGGCGTGACGACGAGCAGCGAGACGATGTTGACCAGCGCCATGCCGGAATTCCACAGCTGCTTGAAGACCGTGCCGAGGAAGCCCGCGCCTTCCGCGAGGATGGAGGAAAAACTCTGCTTGATCGTGCCCATCTGGCTGCTGATCCAGCCCGGCAGCAGATTGGGATTGAAATTGGCCACCAGCTCCTGAAGCTGCGTGACGTAGCCCGGCAGCTTCTGGAGGAATTCCGCGGCCTGGGTGGCGAGCAGCGGGATGACGATCATCAGCGACAGCGCGAAGAGGATGACGAAGGTCACGAGGATGACCACCGTCGCCATCATGCGGGAAAGGCCGACGCGCTCCAGCCGGTCGGCGACCGGATCGAGGAAATAGGCAAGCGCCATGCCGGCGATGAAGGGCAGGAGGATATCGCTGAAGACCAGCAGGAAAAGCACGAAGAAGACGAAGGCGATGAGCCAGAAGATCACCTGCCGCTTCAATCCCGCGCCGCTGATATGGGCTGCCATCGCGCTCTTTCCTTGTTCTCGCCGCGTCAGCAGAGGAGATAGGATGGGCGGGCGAGAAAGGTCAAGGCTCAGCGGGGAGATGGGGAATTGCCACGGCGTTTTCCTCGATTTCCCCATTGGTCGGTGGAGTTTGTGGCCACCCCCCTCTGCCCTGCCGGGCATCTCCCCCACAAGGAGGGAGATCGGCTGGGGGCGGGACCTTTTGTTTCATCCGCGTTGCAAGGCATTTTCCTCGATTTCTCCATCGATGGGCGGAATTTGAGGCTACCCCCCTCTGCCCTGCCGGGCATCTCCACCACAAGGAGGGAGATCGGCAGGGGGCGGGGCCATTTGATACAAAGCCTTCCTAGAGATCCGTTTACCGAGATT
>CBFGOD010000598.1:0-2300 GCA_965650295.1 uncultured Shinella sp.
GGAAGAGCTCGATGAACTCGACCGCCGGATCATCCAGCTGAAGATCGAGCGCGAGGCCCTGAAGAAGGAAACCGACCGCTCGTCGCAGGATCGCCTCGAAAAGCTCGAGATCGATCTTGCCGCTATCGAGGAGGAAGCCGACGCGCTGACGGCCCGCTGGCAGGCTGAAAAGTCGAAGCTCGGCCGCGCCGCCGATCTGAAGCGTCAGCTCGACGAGTTGCGCAACGAGCTCGCCATTGCCCAGCGCAAGGGTGAATTCCAGCGCGCCGGCGAGCTTGCCTATGGCATTATCCCGAAGCTCGAAAAGGAGCTGGAGGATGCGGAAGGCCGCGATGCCGAAGACGTCGATCCGATGGTGCAGGAGGTCGTGACCCCCGACAACATCGCCCATGTGGTCTCCCGCTGGACGGGCATTCCCGTGGATAAGATGCTGGAAGGTGAGCGCGACAAGCTGCTCAGGATGGAAGACGAGCTCGCCAAGTGGGTCGTCGGCCAGGGCGATGCCGTTCAGGCGGTGTCGCGCGCCGTTCGCCGTGCCCGCGCCGGCCTGCAGGATCCGAACCGGCCGATCGGCTCGTTCATCTTCCTTGGGCCCACCGGTGTCGGCAAGACGGAACTCACCAAGGCGCTTGCCCGCTTCCTGTTCGACGACGAGACGGCGATCCAGCGCATGGACATGTCGGAATATATGGAGAAGCACTCCGTGGCCCGGCTGATCGGTGCGCCTCCCGGCTATGTCGGCTATGAGGAAGGCGGTGCGCTGACCGAATCCGTCCGCCGCCGGCCCTATCAGGTCGTGCTGTTCGACGAAATCGAGAAGGCGCATCCGGATGTCTTCAACGTGCTCCTGCAGGTTCTCGACGACGGTCGCCTGACCGACGGTCAGGGCCGCACCGTCGATTTCCGCAACACGATGATCATCATGACGTCGAACCTCGGTGCGGAATATCTGACGGCGCTCGGCGAAAACGAAGACAGCGATACGGTTCGCGATCAGGTAATGGATGTCGTGAAGATGGCGTTCCGCCCGGAATTCCTGAACCGCGTCGATGAAATCATCCTGTTCCATCGTCTGAAGCGATCGGAAATGGGCGCGATCGTCGATATCCAGTTGGCGCGTCTGCGCAAGCTGCTTGTCGATCGCAAGATCGTTCTCGATCTCGACGAGGAAGCCGTGCACTGGCTGGCCGAAAAGGGCTACGACCCGGTCTATGGTGCGCGTCCGCTGAAGCGTGCGATCCAGAAGCACCTGCAGGATCCGCTGGCGGAGAAGATCCTCTCCGGCGACATCCCCGACGGTTCGACCGTCAAGGTGACCGCCGGTTCCGACCGGTTGATCTTCTCGGCGCGCAATGCCGCCGTGAGCAAGGCCGCCTAATTCGGCTATATCCAGGAAAACGAAGCGCGGGTCTCGGCCCGCGCTTTTTTGTCAGTGGGTTTCGGCGACTTCCGAAGGGTCGCCCCGGCCGAGCAGGTCGTCGATGCGTTTGCGTTCGGTCTCGAACTGGGCCAGTGCCTTGCCATCCAGCGCCTTGCCGCCGGGCAGGCGGATTTTCAGCGCGTCCACCTTCGTGCCGTTGACGATAAGCTCATAGTGCAGGTGCGGGCCGGTCGAAAGACCGGTCGTCCCGACAAAACCGATCACCTGGCCCTGCCGCACTTTAGCGCCGACCTTGACGCCCTTGGCGATGGCGCTCTGGTGATTGTAGGAGGAGACGTAGCCATTGGCATGGCGGATCAGCGTCTGATTGCCGTAACCACCGGAATCCCAGCCGGCTTTTTCGACCACGCCGTTGCCGGCCGCGATGATCGGCGTGCCGCGCGGGGCTGCCCAGTCGACACCGGTATGCATGCGTGAGAAGCCGAGGATCGGATGGCGGCGCATGCCGAAGCCCGAACGGAAGACACCGTTCGGGACGGGGTTGCGCAGCAGGAACTGCCGGATGCTCTTGCCGTCCTCGTCGTAATAATCGACGCTGTCGTCTTCCGGATTCTGGAAGCGGTAGACGCGGGTTTCCGTATCGCCGAATTTGGCATCGAGGAAGAGGATTTCCGAATCCTCCGTCGCCGTGCCTTTTTCATCGGTAACCGAGAAGAAGGCTTCCAGCGAATCCGTCGGGCGAAGCTGCGCCTGGAAATCGACATTGCTGGCGAGAACGCGAATGATTTCCGCCGTCATGTCCTGTCCCATGCCGTAGGACAGCGCGGCGCGATAGATGCCGTCATAGACGCGCGGCAGGTCGCGGCCGGCAATGATGGCCGGTCGATCGTCGGTGTCGAATGCGGTGGCGACGGCGTCC
>CBFGOD010000599.1:0-2299 GCA_965650295.1 uncultured Shinella sp.
ATAGCATCCTCGGGGGATATATGCCAGAAGTCCCTCACTAAAAGTGATCGGGTGTGGGCTTCAAGCCGCAGCGCGGCGCAGACGATAGGCAATCAGCCAGTAGACGAGGCCACCCGCCAGACCTCCCGCGATAACTGTAAGGAAGACGGCGGCACGCGGCATTGAGGAATCAAAAATTACCAAGGACAAAGCGCCGTCAAGGCCGCCCGCAACGATAAAGAAAACCTGCTTTTGCAGATTGAAGTAACGAGAAATCAGGACAATGGCGATGAACCCAGGCAGTCCGTAGCCGAACGTAAACGCGCAACCTACAAAGAAAGCAAGGAAGATTCGCGAACCCGGGCCTCCGCCCGTCATTATGGAAATCAAGACGAACACAACGAGACAGGCGAGGACGACTGCGACAACATAGCCGCTGGCGACACGGAGTACTCCAGGCTGAATACCGGAGGTAGGCATCATCTCATGCGTCATGTCGTTCGTCTGTATTCTTCCCGGCGTGGCTGGAAAATGCTGGATCAGCGGCTGCGCTGGCGGGAGCGACTGGCCGCCGTGCGTCGGCGGCTTGTCTGTTTGCGTGGGCGCTTTGCCGGCTTTTTCGTCGGCTTCAGCGCGGCCTCGATGATGTCGCCGAGGATGCCGCCGGAGGCCTTCTTGCGCGTGGTCGTCTTGCGGCGCGTGCGCTTGGTGGTCGTAGTCTTGCGCACGCCGGTCTTCTTCAGCACCTCTTTGAGGGCTGCATCGACGACGCCGGAGACGAGCTGGTCGAGAAGGCCGGCCATACGGATTACTCCGGAATGGAGGTCTGAAGGGCAAGGGCGTGCAGGACGCCGCCCATATTGCCCTTCAACGCGTCGTAGACCATCTGGTGTTGCTGCACGCGGGTCTTGCCGCGGAAGGCTTCCGCGACGACCTCGGCTGCATAATGGTCGCCGTCGCCGGCAAGATCGCGGATGACCACCTTCGCTCCGGGGATGCCGGATTTGATGAGGTCTTCGATATCGCCGGGTGACATGGCCATGAAACTGCTCCCTTATTTATTCTGCGGCGGCAGCGGCGGTGCCGTTGCCATCCATGAAGTCAGGGAACCACGATTCATGGGTGTTGCGCAATTGCTCAATCGGCAGCGAGAACAGGCCATCCACGGCCAGCGCATCGCCGACGACCGTGCCGAGGCGGCGGAACGGCACGCCGGCACCTTCCGCATTGGCGCAGACGAAATTGGCGAGATCGGCGGGAACCGCAAGCACGTAGCGGGCCTGGTCTTCGCCGAAGAGCAGCGCATGCGCCGGGCCGTTGGATTCGGAGAGATCGACCTTGGCGCCCTTGCCGGAGGCCATGATCATTTCGGCAAGCGCGGTCGCGAGGCCGCCCGAGGAAATGTCGTGGCAGGCCGTGACCTGGCCGTTGCGGATGGCCGAGCGCACGAAGTCGCCGTTGCGGCGTTCGGCATGCAGGTCCACTTCCGGTGCCGGACCGTCGATCTTGCCGACGACGTCGCGCAGATAGACGGACTGGCCGAGATGGCTGCCGTCGGTGCCGATGAGGATCAGGTGATCGCCGTCCTTGGCGCCGCCGATCTTGGCCATCACGGACCAGTCGGGCAGCAGGCCGACGCCGGCAATTGTCGGGGTCGGCAGGATCGCGATGCCGTTCGTCTCGTTGTAGAGCGAGACGTTGCCGGAGACGATCGGGAAGTCCAGCGCACGGCAGGCTTCGCCGATGCCCTGGATGGCCTTGACGAACTGGCCCATGATCTCGGGCTTTTCCGGGTTGCCGAAGTTCAGGTTATCGGTGGAGGCGAGCGGCTCGGCGCCGGTTGCCGTGATGTTGCGCCAGCATTCGGCCACAGCCTGCTTGCCGCCTTCGAACGGATCGGCCTCGACGTAGCGCGGGGTAACGTCGGAGGAGAAGGCGAGCGCCTTGGAGGCATGGCCTTCGACGCGCACGACGCCGGCATCGCCGCCGGGGATCTGCAGGGAATTACCCTGGATCAGCGTGTCATACTGCTCGTAAACCCAGCGGCGGCTCGACTGGTTCGGCGAGCCGACGAGCTTCAGCACGGCCTCGCCGTAATTGGCGGGCTCTTCCACCAGGTTGGCCGGCAGCGGCGCGGGCTTGCCCGGTTCGCGCCAGGGGCGGTCGTATTCCGGGGCTTCGTCGCCCAGTTCCTTGATCGGGAGGTTTGCGACTTCCTCGCCCTGGTGCAGGATGCGGAAGCGCAGGTCATCCGTGGTGTAGCCGACGATGGCGATGATCGGCACGTGGCTTCTGCGTCAACGCATGCTCAAACGCGTTC
>CBFGOD010000600.1:0-2292 GCA_965650295.1 uncultured Shinella sp.
CTCTCCGTCATGCCGCCAGCACCCGTGCGGAGCCCGCGACGAAGCCGACGGGAACCGTCGCGCCGAGCGGGATCGTATCGCCTTCGCGCGAGGCGTTGCGGCGTGAGGCGCGCAGTTCCGTACCCGCGACGTCGAGCGTGTAGTGGGTATAGCCGCCCATATAGTTCTTGTTGGTGACGCGGCCCTCGAAGGTGATGCCTTGCGCCTGGTTGCCGAGATTGATCTTTTCCGGCCGCACGGAAAGGGTCGCGCGGCCCTTGGCAGCACTACCGGTTGCCGGCACGGTGATATCAAGGCCGAAGGGCGTGCGGATGGTCGCCTGCCCTCCAAGCGTTTCCAGCACCTCGATATCCAGAAAATTCGTCTCGCCGACGAAATCGGCAACGAAGCGGTTGACCGGCTCCTCGTAGATTTCCGTCGGCGTGCCGATCTGCTGCACTTCGCCACCGCCGAGCACGGCGATGCGGTCGGACATGTCGAGCGCCTCTTCCTGGTCGTGCGTGACGAAGACGAAGGTGATGCCGGTGTCGCGCTGCAGGGTGCGCAGCTCGTCACGCATCGCCTGGCGCAGTTTCAGGTCGAGCGCCGACAGCGGCTCGTCGAGCAGCAGCACCTCCGGCTCGGGGGCGAGCGCGCGGGCAAGCGCTATGCGCTGGCGCTGGCCGCCGGAAAGCTGGGCGGGCTTGCGCTTGGCCATCGCCGACATGTGGACGCGCTCCAGCATCTCGCCAACACGGTTTTTGATGCGGCCCTTCTCCCAGCCGAGATTTTCGAGGCCGTAGGCGACATTCTGCTCCAGCGTCATATGCGGGAAGAGCGCGTAGCTCTGGAAGACCGTGTTGACGCGGCGCTTGTGCGGCGGGATCGAGACGACCTCCTGGTCCTTGAGCAGGATCGAACCCGTATCCGGGCTTTCGAAACCGGCGAGCATGCGCAGAAGCGTGGTCTTGCCGCAGCCGGACGGGCCGAGCATCGTGAAGAACTCGTTGCTGCCGATATGGAAGCTGACCGATTTCAGCGCCTGATAGGCCCCGAAGTGCTTGGAGACGGACTGGACTTCGATGGCCTTGGCTTGGGTCATGCTGTAATCCTCACGCCGGCTCGAGCTGGGTGACTTCGCGGCGGAAGGGCAGGGCATCGCCGATATCGGGCGTATCCAGTTCGCGCGCATAGCGATGGCCGGCATAGGTCGCCCAGGCGATGGGGGCGGGGGCCGCTGCATCGCCGATGATCTTCACCGTCTTGATGCCGGCATCGGCCCAGTCGTCCTTGCGGGCGATCAGGTCGTTGTAGAGCGCATCGTCCGAAAGGCGCGAGGCGACCATGACGACGGCGTCGCAGCCGATGGCGGTCTTGCGGCCCGTATAGGTGCAGTTCGTCTCGACCTCGCCGGCGCGAATGGCGGTGACGCCGCGGTTGAGGCGAATGTCGACGCCGAGATCGTCGAGGCGCACATGGATCGCGCCCTGTTCCAACGTGTTGCGCGTCCAGTCGGAGACATAGGCCGAGGGCGTGACGAGGATGACGTTGGCGCCGGCCTTGGCCATGACCTCGGCCATGACACCGCCCATGTAATAGTGGTCGTCGTCATAGACCACGACGGTCTTGCCCGCGAGGTTTTCCGGGTGGACCTTGGCCATGACGTCGTCGGGCGTCCAGACGGTCATGCCGGTATCGATCGGCATCGGCACGACATGCTGGCGGGCCACACCGTCGCGGCGCCAGTGCGAGCCGGTGGCGATGGCGACATGCTCGAAGCCGAAGCCGAGCACGTCATCGGCCGTCAGGCGGCTGTCGAAATAGGTCTCGACATTGGTGCGCTGGGAAATCTGGTACTGGCGGTAGTCGACGACGCGGCCCCAGGCGGAAAGGCCGGGCAGCAGCCGCTCGCGGGCGACACGGCCGCCGAGTGTCGTGCCGGCTTCGGCGAGTGTCACGTCATAGCCGCGCATCGAAAGCGCGCGGGTGGCTTCGAGACCGGCCGGGCCGGCGCCGACGACGAGCACGGTCTGGCTGTCGCCCTTCTCGTTCATGCGCTCCGGGTGCCAGCCCTTGCGCCATTCCTCCATGAAGGTCGGGTTCTGTGTGCAGCGGCTGATCGACATGGTCATGTCGCCGGTGATGCACATGTTGCAGCCGATGCATTCGCGGATGTCCTCGATGCGGCCTTCCTCGATCTTCTTCGGCAGGAAGGGATCGGCGATCGAGGGGCGGGCGCAGCCGATGAAATCGAGCACGCCCTGGCGGATCATGCGCGCCATCACATCCGGCGAGGTGAAGCGCCCGACACCG
>CBFGOD010000601.1:0-2290 GCA_965650295.1 uncultured Shinella sp.
AGCCAGCGCTGATGCCGATCGGCGATCCGGCAGGGGCGGCCTGAGCGGCCACCCGCCTCCTGTTCAGGCCGCAGCCAGCCCCTCGCGGTTCCCGGGTATCGGCCGGAAGGTCATCGCGATCAGGAAGGCACCGAGGCCGATGCCGCAGGAGCCGACATAAAGCCAAGTATAGCTGGCGAAGGTGTCGTAGATCAGACCGCCGGCGACCGGCCCGAGCGCCATGCCAAGACTGCCGGCCATGGCCGTGCCACCAATGACGGTGCCCATCAGCCGCAACGGAAAGTTTTCGCGCGCAATGACCGCATAGAGCGGCATGACGCCTGCATAGATGAACCCGAAAATCCCCGCGACCAGATAGAACGAGGCGAGCCCGCCGGTGAAGACATAGGCCAGCGCGCCGATGGACTGCGCCAGAAGCCCGAGCACGAGAATGTGCTTGGCACCGAACCTGTCGCCGAGCAGGCCGAAGACCACGCGCCCGCCCATGCCGGCAAGCCCCTCGACCGAATAGATGGTGACGGCCGCGATCATCGGGATGCCGCAGGTGATGGCATAGCTTACCGTGTGGAAGATCGGCCCCGAATGGGTGGCGCAGCAGAAGAAGTTGGTGAGGCAGAGAATGATGAATTGCGGTGAGCGCAGCATGTCGCGCGTCGTCATGCCGCCCTGTGGTTCGTCCGCCGCGGCAAGCGCCTCGTTGCCGGCTTCCAATGCCGGCGGGCGCTTGATCAGCAGCGAGACAGGGATCATCACCACGGCGACGACGACGGCGATGATCTGCATCGACGTGCGCCAGTCATGGCCGGAAACCAGCCAGGCGGCGAAAGGCGACATGGTCATCGGCGCCATGCCCATGCCGGCGGAGACCAGCGAGACGGCAAGGCTGCGATGCGTGTCGAACCAGCCGGTGACGCAGGCCATCATCGGCGCGAAGACGGCCGCCGCCGCCGCCCCAACGATCAGCCCGAAGGTGAACTGGAAGGCGACGAGCGAGGTCGCAACGCTCGCGCCGGCAAGGCTTGCGGCGAGTAGCACCGAACCCGTCAGCACGACGGGGCGCGGCCCCCAGCGGTCGGACAGGCTGCCCCAAAACATGCTGGCAAACGCCATGGAGAGAAAGCCGATGGTCATGGCGGTGGAAATGCCCGTCACCGACCAGCCGGTTTCCTTGGAAATCGGCAGCAGGAACACCGGCAGCGAGAACATGGCGCCGATGGCGATGCAGCCGAGCAGGCCGCCCGCCGCCACGATCACCCAGCGATAATGCGTATGGATCATTGTCATCTCCTTCGCGGTCGCCCGGCCCGGCCGGAACCGCCCCAAACCTGATATTGATCGCGCGCCTCGTTCCCGGTCTCGAAAGCAGGGACAGGCGGGCACTCTACACCTTCCCGAGGTGGGCTGAAGCGGGAAGACATCAGCACACTCTCCCGGCCCGCCTCTCTGAAAGACGCTGTCATTTTCCGTTTCCGACATCGGCCGCGTGAAATTTTGCGCTTTCGCAAAACACATCCCGCTGCCATCTATTGCAGGCGCCTCGGGCGACCGCATTGCCCTGTACAGATGCGGCCTGCTCAGACTAGGCGGCAGGCACCCGCGAGCGGGAGTTACAAGTGTGACGGGAATGCAATGGACTCGATGATCACTGCCGCCGCCCGCGCGCTTGCCGCCGGCGATCCGCTCGGCGCGCTGAATCGTGTGGCCCTGCGCGACGATGCCCCGGCGCTTGCGCTGCGCGGCATTGCCATGGCACAGCTCGGTGATCTCGACCGGGCGAAAACGCTGCTGAAAAGCGCCATCACCGCCTTCGGCCCACGCGAAACGGTGGCGCGGGCGCGTTGCATCGTGGCGCAAGCGGAGGTTGCGCTTGCCGGCCGCGACCTCACCTGGCCGGTCAAGGCTCTTGAGGCTGCCAGCGAAACACTCGCCGCCCATGGCGACAGCCTCAACGCCGCCCACGCCCGTACCCTTGCCATCCGCCGCCTGCTGCTCATCGGCCGGCTGGACGAGGCGAGCGCCCGGCTTACCGAAACCGACCCCGCCACGCTCGTTGCCCCGCTGCGCGCCGCCCACGAACTTGCCGCCGCCGGCATCGCCATCCGCCGGCTGCGCACGAAGGTGGCGCGCGCTGCCTTCGTCCGCGCGATCGATGCCGCCCGGCAAGCCCGCATTCCGGCGCTGCTGCACGAGATCGAGCTTGCCGCGACGGTGCTGGAAAAGCCGGCCGCACGGGCAATCGCCAACGGCACGGAACAGGCCCTGCTGCCCGACGATGTGGAAGCGCTCTTTG
>CBFGOD010000602.1:0-2290 GCA_965650295.1 uncultured Shinella sp.
CTCCTCCTTCGACAGCGCCGGGCAGCGCTGCTCGGCACTGCGCGTGCTCTGCTTGCAGGACGACGTCGCCGACCGCACGCTCGCCATGCTGAAGGGCGCGCTTCAGGAACTGACGCTCGGCCGCACCGACAGCCTGAATGTCGACATCGGTCCCGTCATCACCCGCGAGGCGCGCGACAACATCGTCGGCCATATCGAGCGCATGCGCGGCCTCGGCAACAAGGTCGAGCAGCTGCCGCTGCCGGCCGCTGCCGAGCACGGCACCTTCGTTGCGCCGACCATCATCGAGATCAAGAAGCTCGGCGATCTCCAGCGTGAGGTCTTCGGCCCCGTGCTGCATGTCATCCGCTTCCGCCGCGCCAATCTCGACCGGCTGATCGACGACATCAACGCCTCGGGCTACGGCCTCACCTTCGGCCTGCACACGCGCCTCGATGAAACGATCGCGCATGTCACCAGCCGCATCAAGGCGGGCAATCTCTATGTGAACCGCAACATCATCGGCGCCGTGGTCGGCGTGCAGCCCTTCGGCGGACGCGGCCTTTCCGGCACCGGCCCGAAGGCGGGCGGCCCGCTCTACATCGGCCGCCTCGTGCAGAAGGCGCCGGTGCCGCCGCAGCAGGATTCGGTGCATACCGACCAGGCACTGCGCGATTTCATCACCTGGCTCGACCGCAAGGGCAAGACGGCCGAAGGCGAGACGGCACGCGGATTCGCCAACCGCTCGGCGCTTGGCCTCGTGCGCGAACTCGCCGGCCCCGTCGGCGAACGCAACCTCTATGCGCTGCATGCGCGCGGCAACGTGCTGCTCGTGCCGAAGACGGAAACGGGCCTGCTGCGCCAGATCGCCGCCGGCCTTGCCACCGGCAACATGCTGGCCATCGACAGCGTTGATGCGCTGAAACCGGTCCTCGCCGACCTGCCCGCCTCCGTCGCCGCCCGCCTCACCTGGACGGCCGACTGGTCCAAGGACGGCCCCTTCGCCGGCGCGCTGGTGGAAGGCGATGCGGAGGCGGTGCGCACCGTCAACCGCAAGATCGCCGCCCTGCCCGGCCCGCTGGTTCTGGTACAGGCCGCGACGACCGAGGAGCTGCTGAGCGACCCGGAAGCCTATTGCCTCAACTGGCTGCTGGAGGAGGTCTCGACCTCGATCAACACGGCGGCCGCTGGCGGCAATGCCAGCCTGATGGCCATCGGCTGATTGCCGGCCACTCGCTGAACCTCATGCAAAGGCCCGCGAAAGCGGGCCTTTTCTTTACGCCGTTGCCAGCGAGAGTGCGGCCAGAACTTCAGCGGAACTCCGCTCGAATTGCCGAGCGGCAATATCGCGCGCCACATTCTCGGCAACGAAGACGGCATGCTCCGTGACCTGCGGCAGGCCCATCAATTCACCAAAAGTTCCGCGCGCGAGCGGGCCGGCGATATAAAACGTTTCCGCCGCCGCCCCGTCGGCATCAACGGCATGGCTTTGCCGATCGACGGCAAGCCCGAGACCGACGCCATCCGCTTGCAGCACACCCGCCTTGCCGAGCCCCGCGAGAAACGGCTGGCTCGACAGGATACCCCCGTGCCCCGGCCCCGTCGTCACCACGACGGCATCGTACCGCCCATCGGCCACGCCCTGCCCATGGCGCAATCGGAGCCGGACGCGGATCGTATCATCCGCCTCTCGCTGAACGTCGGCGATCGATGCCGCGTGGAACGAAAGCCGGCCATCGGCCATCCCACGCTCGATGGCAGCCTCCACCTGCGGTGCGATGCGGAAGCGGTGCACATCCCAATGGGCACGCAGGAACCGCACAAGCCGACGTCGCTCGATGACCGGCAAAGCCTGCCAAATATCCCGGCCTTGTCCGCGCAAACGGTCGAAGACCGCGTGCCAGGTGACGCCACTCTCCTCCGCCTCTGCAAGTGTCCGTCGCACGCGGCGGAGCAGGCCGCGCGCCGAACGCGCGGGCGGGGAGACGAATTCACCGAAGGGATCCTGCGCAAGCAGATTGTGACCGCGCGAACGCAGCCCGCGGCGCGAAATGGCGGTGATAGGCCCCGTATGGCCGGAAGCTTCCAGCGCCGCGATCACATCGGCCGCCGTCAGCCCCGCGCCGACGACGAGCACACGATCCCCCCGTCGGATGCCGGACAAGGCAGCGGTTACCGTGGCATCCGGCACATAGCGCGGGTGCCCGGCCAGCGCTCGGGTCAGCGCACCCGGTGCCTGCGGGCTTGGATGGGTCGCGGCCAGGACGACGATATCGGCTTGCAAAACCGCACCATCCTCGGCGTCGATGCG
>CBFGOD010000603.1:0-2246 GCA_965650295.1 uncultured Shinella sp.
AACGTCATGCCCGGCGGTTTCAACGGCGGCGCCGTTGTGATCGGCCTGCTGCTTCTCGGCGTCTTCTGGCTGATGAACTCCATCTACACCGTCCAGCCGGATGAGCGCGGCGTCGAACTGCGCTTCGGCAAGCCCAAGCAGGAAATCTCCATGCCGGGCCTGCATTTCCACATGTGGCCCTTCGAGACCGTCGAACTCGTCAAGATCACCGAGCAGCAGCAGAATATCGGCCGCCGCACGGCCTCGTCGAATTCCGACGCCTCCGGCCTGATGCTGACCGGCGACCAGAACATCGTCAACGTGCAGTTCTCAGTGCTCTATTCGGTCACCGACCCGCAGTCTTACCTGTTCAATCTCGAATATCCCGCCGAAACGCTGCAGCAGGTCTCCGAAAGCGCCATGCGCGAAGTCGTCGGCCGCCGTCCGGCGCAGGACATCTTCCGCGATAACCGTCAGGCGATCGCAGAAGGCGTGAAGACGACGATCCAGGCGACCATGGACGCCTATGGCGCCGGCATCTCGATCAACACCGTCGCCATTGAAGACGCGGCCCCGCCGCGCGAAGTGGCCGATGCGTTCGATGAGGTGCAGCGTGCCGAGCAGGACGAAGACCGCTTCGTCGAAGAGGCGAACCAGTACGCCAACCAGAAGCTCGGTCTTGCCCGCGGTCAGTCCGCGCAGATCCGGGAAGAGGCGGCCGCCTATAAGGACCGTGTCGTCAAGGAAGCGGAAGGTGAGGCGGCTCGCTTCCTTTCCATCTACGAACAGTACAAGGCAGCGCCCGATGTCACCCGCAAGCGTCTCTTCCTTGAAACCATGGAAGGCGTGATGAAGAACTCCAAGAAGGTCATCATCGACGAAAAGCAGGGCGGGCAGGGCGTCGTTCCCTTCCTCCCGCTCAATGAACTGGGCCGCACGACGGGCCAGCAGGCAGGAGGTACGCAGTAATGGGTAACCGTTTGCCAGCCATCCTGATCGCCATCGGCGTTCTCCTGTTCATCGCCTATTCCTCGGTGTTCGTCGTCAACGAACGCCAGCAGGCGATCGTCATCCGCTTCGGCCAGATCCAGGACGTCAAGTCCGAGCCCGGCCTCTACTTCAAGCTGCCCTTCGGCTTCATGGATGCCGACAGCGTCCAGTACATCCAGGACCAGGCGCTGCGCTTCGATCTCGACGATATCCGCGTCCAGGTCTCGGGCGGCAAGTTCTACGAGGTCGACGCGTTCGTGGTCTACAAGATCACCGACGCCCGTCGCTTCCGCGAAGCCGTCTCGGGTGACCGGGAATCGGCGGAATCGCGCTTGCGCACCCGTCTCGATTCGGCCCTGCGCCGCGTCTACGGTCTGCGTGGCTTCGAATCGGCTCTTTCCGAAGAGCGTGCCTCGATGATGCGTGAGGTTCGTGGCGAGTTGACCAACGACGCCTCCAACCTTGGCCTGACGATCTCCGACGTCCGTATCCGTCGCACGGATCTGACGCAGGAAGTTTCGCAGCAGACCTACGACCGCATGAAGGCCGAGCGTCTGGCGGAAGCCGAACTCATCCGCGCCCGCGGTAACGAAGCCGGCCAGCGCCGCCGCGCTATCGCCGACCGCCAGGTCGTCGAGTTCATCGCGGCCGCCCAGCGCGACTCGGAAATCCTGCGCGGTGAAGGCGACGGCGAACGCAACCGCGTCTTCGGCCAGGCCTTCTCGCAGGATCCGGCCTTCTTCGACTTCTACCGGTCGATGAGCGCGTATCAGGCGGCGATGGGTTCGTCCGACACCACGCTGGTGCTGTCGCCGCAGTCGGAGTTCTTCCGCTACTTCGAGGATGCTGCCGGCACCAAGCCTGCCGCATCCACGACGACGGGCACGACGACCGGCACGGCCACCACGCCGGCGACGGCGAACTGACGACATGGCCGATTTCCTTACGGGAATCGCCTTCTTCCTGATCATCGAGGGGCTGGTGTACGCACTGGCCCCTTCGGTTTTGCGGCGCATGGCGGAAATGCTGCCGCAGGTTCCCGAGAACCAGCTGAGAGCGAGCGGGCTCTTTGCCATCGGGCTTGGTGTGCTGATGGTCTGGTTCATCCGGGGCGCATGACGCGGCCCTTGCAGGAACCCGCGAAGACGGGCATGACTTCACAACAATTCAGCGTGGCGGACTGATTTTTGCCGTATCCGGGGCAAACACTCGCCATGAGATCCGGAACGAATGGGGATGCCTGATATGGCTTTGAAGACGACGTCCAGCGCAGCCAA
>CBFGOD010000604.1:0-2231 GCA_965650295.1 uncultured Shinella sp.
GCGGTCGTTCAGCGCCTCGACCTGCCAGAGGCGCGGCCAATCGGCGGGAACGGCGGCGGCCGGCAGCAGCGCGCCGCTGACGTCCTCCTTCTTCGCGACGGTTTCGATTGCCTGTTCCGGCGTGACGAAGGTGCGCACCGGCGTTTCCGTCGCCGAGCCGCCCTCGTACTGGCCGAAGCGCACGGCGCTGATCAGACCGGCCGGCGTGTTGGTGACGATGCCGATCTTGCCGTCCAGCGTGCCGGCCAGCACATAGCTGTCGCGCGGCTGCAGCAGGAACCAGGCCGAAAGCGCGGCAAACAGCGCGGTCATGCCGATGAACAGCACAAGGCTCTGGCGCGAATAGCGCAGCTTCAAGAGCCCGACCCAGACAAGGCCGAGAATGGCCGCGAGAATATAGGCGGCAATCGCCGCACGGATGGTCGTGGCGAGACCCGAGGCAAAGGCAAGATGGGCGAAGAGGAAGACGAAGACGAGGCCGGCGCCGTTGACGGTGCCGAGGATCCAGGCGCCAGCCCGGCCTGCCGGACTTTCCGATCGCGTCGGCGCACGGCTGCCGGCAAAGGTGAGGCCGAGACCGGCGAGAAGCAGCACAGCATAGGCCGGCCACAGCCAGGCTTCCACGCCGCGCACCATGAGGTCGGCCGCCTCCGTCAGCTGGCGCGGCGTCGCACCCTTGACGACGAGATCGGACTTGAAGGAATCGACGCCGTTCGCCACCACCGATGTGATGAAGGGATGCACGAGATCGCCGGCCAGGATCGCCACCGTCGCGAGCAACCCGATAAGCCCCGCCGCCAGCGTCAGCCGCGGCCGGGCCGCCTTGAGACGCGAGAGGACGAGCACGGCGAAGCCGGCGGAAAACGCAATGGCCAGAAGCAGGAAGCCCGGCACGAAGATACCAGAGCCCAGCTCGATGCCGAGGATAGCGCGCAGCGAGCGCTGATAATCCGGCGAGGAGGCGAAAAGATAGACGATGAAGGGCAGCGCGGCCAGGATCACCAGGTTGCTGGGTCTCACGCTTCTGACGAACGACATTGCGGCCTCCTGCGCCAGGGCGTCACGCCGCACGGCGCCGATGCCCTCTCAACTGCTTTTCAGCTCCAAGGCGAAACCCGCCGGAACCATCTGGACATGAAAAGAACCGCCGGAAGCGCCCGCACAGCGCCTCCGGCGAAGGGACCTTACTTGAGGCCCCAATATTTGGCGACGAGCTTGTCGAGCGTGCCATCGTCCTTGATCGCCTTCAGGCCTTCGTTGAAGGCGGCGATGTTCTCGTCGCCCTTGCGGAAGACGAGGCCGAGCGGATCGGATTCGAGATCCTTGATCGAGGCGACGAGCTCGCCGGCGAATTCGCGCTCATAAGCGGCGGCATTGGCGCCATTGATCACGACGCCGTCGACGTCCTTGTTCTTGAGCGCGATAATGGCGGCGCTGAAGCTGTCATAGGCCGCGACGTTTTCCTTGCCGACGACGCCTTCGGCGACCTGCGCATCCGTCGTATTGGCCTGGGCGGAAAGCTTGCGGCCCTCGGCCTTGAACTTTTCCAGCGTGATGCCCTGATCTTCAGCGCGCGTCAGCACGGCCTGGCTGTTGACGATATAGGGATCGGAGAAATCCATCGCCTTCTTGCGCTCTTCGGTGATCGAGACACCGGAGGCGACGAGATCGAAATTGCCCTGGTCGAGCGCAGCGAAGATGCCGTCCCAGCCCGTCGTCACGAATTCGGCCTGGCAATTTATCTTGGCGCAGATGGCATTGACCACATCGACATCGAAGCCGACGATCTGGCCGCTGGCCGGATCGACGCTCTCCATCGGCGGCGACGTCGTGTCGGACCCGACCTTCAAAAGCTTGCCGCCCAGATCGGCCGCATGGACGCCGCCCGCCGCAAGAACGGCCAGCGCCAAAGTCGCAACGAATTTCCTCATCTCTTCCTCCTCAACCATCGACACCGCCCCAAATGGCCGGCACTCGACAAATCCCCCGGCAGGCACATAAACGCCTCTGCCATTCTTGGAGAGAATGTAACAAGGAATAAAAACGTTTTCAATAAAAATATAAACGTTTTTATGGTAAAATCTTGATGCGGAGCAACAAGCACTAGGGCTGGCGGAACAAAAGCAGGAAATTCATGGGGAAATCACGTCAGACGGCTGGAGCGGGTAGCGGGAATCGAACCCGCGCGTTCAGCTTGGGAAGCTGACAGGCTACCATTACATCATACCCGC
>CBFGOD010000605.1:0-2228 GCA_965650295.1 uncultured Shinella sp.
AGCCAAGCGATGTCAGCCGCGCCCGCGCCACGGTGCTCGACGCGTCGGCCACGATGCTCATCGCCATCGCCGTGCTCTTTCTGCTGTCGGCCGCCCCCGTGCGCGCCTTCGCGCTTGCCGTCGGCATCGGCATGCTGGCAACGCTTTTCACCACCTTCGGGCTTACGCAACGTCTGGTGCGCGCCTGGCTTGGCCGCAGCCATATCACGCATCTGCCGAAGGGCGTGCGCACGGCGATGTTCGACCGCCTGAACCTGCGCTTCATGGCGGCTCGCAACGGTATCTTCCTGCTGACGGCCGTGCTGTCGCTCGCCATTGCCGGCCTGCTCTATGCCGGCAAGCTCCGTCTCGGCATCGATTTTACCGGTGGCGCTGCGCTGGAGCTGCAGGCGAAGACGGGAGATGCCGATCTCTTCGAGATTGCCGCTCGTCTCACCGATACGGGCGTCGACGTCCTGAGCGTCGATCAGGCCAGCACGCCGAACAGGGCGCTGGTGCGTCTCAGCGCCCAGGGCGAGGGGGAGAATGCCGAACAGACCTCCGTGCTGATCGCCCGCGGCGAACTGGAGGACGACTACAATTTCCGCCGCGTCGAGGTTGTCGGCCCGGCCATATCGGGCGAGCTGATCGATACGGCGACACTCGGCTTCGTCGCCGGCCTGCTGGCGCTCGTTGCCTATATCTGGATCCGCTTCGAATGGCACTTTGCCATCGGCGCCATCATCTCGCTGGCGCATGACGTGTTCTTCACGCTGGGCTTTCTGGCGCTCGCCAAGATCGAGTTCAACATCAGCGCCGTCGCGGCCCTGCTGACGGTCGCGGGCTACTCGCTCAACGACACGATGGTGGTCTATGACCGCATCCGCGAGAACCTTCGCCATTTCAAGCAGATGCCGCTGCCGATCCTGATCGACGACGCAATCAACCGCACGCTGTCGCGCACCGTGCTGACCTCGGCGACGACGCTGATCGCGCTTGCGGCACTTGCGCTTCTCGGCGGCGAGGCGATCCGCACCTTCGCGCTGACGCTGCTCTTCGGGGTGGCGATCGGCACCATATCCTCTATCTACATTGCCGGACCGATCCTCATTCTGTTCCGCCTCCGGCCGGAGCGCTACCGCCCCGGCAAGGGCGGCACGGGGACGGTCCCGGAGACGGGAGCCAATGGCTAAGGGCATCGAAATCCGGGAGGCGCATTTCCCCGGACGTGCGCCGATCGACGCATATGGCAATGGCGGTTTCCGCTTCGCCGACATGTCGCATCGCGGCTCCATCCTGTGCCTGCCCTCGGGCATTCACGGCTGGGACAAGACGCAAGACACGCCGCTGACCTTGGCCGATCTCCAGCGTGTGCTGGACGAGGCCGGCGAGATCGAGGTGCTGCTCGTCGGCACGGGCAAGGAGATCCGTCCTCTGCCGGCCGAGATCAAGGCCGCGCTGCGAGAACGCGACATCCGTTCCGACCCGATGAGCACGGGTGCGGCGGTGCGCACCTTCAATGTCATGCTGGCCGAAAGCCGCGCTGTCGCCGCCGCCCTCATCGCCGTGTGACGCGAAAGACCTGATGTGACCGATACCAAGGACAATTATGCGCACTGCCTGGCAGTGCTCCGCGACACCGATCGCGACCGTTACCTCGCCTGCCTGCTGGTGCCGGCGGAGAAGCGCGGCCCGCTTGCCGCCCTCTATGCCTTCAATGCCGAGATCGCCCGCGTGCGCGATCTCGTGCGCGAGGCGATTCCCGGTGAAATCCGCCTGCAATGGTGGCGTGACCTGCTGGAAGGCGAAGCGGATGGCGACGCCATGGCCAACCCGCTCGCCGCAGGTCTTATGGCCTGCGTGAAGGAATACCGGCTGCCCGTCGCCGTTCTGACGGACATGATCGAGGCGCGTATCTTCGACGTCTACAACGACCCGATGGAGAGCCGTGCGGCGCTGGAGGGCTATGCCGGCGAAACGGCCTCCGCGCTGATCCAGCTCGCGAGCCTCATTCTCGATCCCGCAAACGCCCCGAAATCCGCCGAGGCCGCCGGCCATGCCGGTGTCGCGCAGACCGTTGCAGGTGCGCTGCTCCTCCTGCCGATCCATCGCCGACGCGGCCAGATTTATCTCCCGGCCGATCTCATGGCCGCGACGGGCCTGACGCCGGAAGCGCTGCTTGCCGGAAACGACCCGGCCGCAGCGGCGCGTGCCGTGGAAGCTTTCGTGGGGCTTGGCCGCGAGCATCT
>CBFGOD010000606.1:0-2226 GCA_965650295.1 uncultured Shinella sp.
CGGCGATGTTGCGCTGGCGGCCGGAAATCTCGTGCCAGTGGCTGATCCAGCGCTGCGGGTCCGCATCGAGAATGGTGACGCGGTGCCCCTGGCTTGCAAGCTCGGTGGCCAGGATGAGCGCCGCGGTGGTCTTGCCCGCGCCGCCCTTGGCATTGGCAAATGTGATGACTGGCATGTCTTTCCTCATAAAATGCTTTCGAGCCTGCTCATCGCTCTCGTCAGACGACCCGGTGGAGATGGCGCCCGCTTAATCAAATCTTTCAAAAGATGGTTAATGAAATGGAAATTTACGTATCGCGAAGATTAATGAGACGGCACGGCAAAATTCGCGGACGCAAAGGAAAAGCCCGAAAACCAGCGTTCTCCGGGCTTCTCTCAATTGTTAACGGTAAGAATTCAGGGCGCCGGAGCGGCCATTGCAGGTGGAACCACCCGCATCGCAGCGCCCGTGTTCGGCCGCGCCAGAAATTTCCGGTCCGCATTGCCCATCGCGAAATGCAGCACCTCGTCTGCGAGGGTCTGCATGTTGAGGATCGCCTTGTCGAGGTTGCTGGTCCGGCCGGCGGCGATGGAATAAAGCGTGCCGCCCGTTTCGAACATGTCACGGAATGCCGCGCGCTCGATGACCGGCGTGCCGATGACCGGGATTTTTGCCCCGTCTAGCAGGGCCTTCACGCTGCGCAGCGCACGGGTGGTGACAAGCGGATTGACGCGCGACAGCACGACGGCGCGGTTGATCGGCTTGTGCGAATTCGCACTGACGAGATCGATGAGTTCCAGAACATGCGCGGCCCCGCGACTGTCCATGGCGCAGCCCTGCACCGGCACCAGAACAAGATCGGAAAGCCCGGCGGCAAAGGCGACGAGCGCGTCGCGCGCGCCGGAGAGATCGATGACGATATGCTCGTGCGTGGCGCGAAGCGCTTTGAGGTAACCGGCGAGGTTGGACACGGCAATGGTATCGACCAGCGTCAGCCCCTCGCCGAGCCGCGCCGTGCGCGCCCAGCCGGCGGCGAGCTTCAGGTCGTCGCAATCGAGAAGGGCTGTGCGTTCACCACGCTCGACGAATTCCGTCGCCAGCAGGACCGCTGCCGTGGTCTTGCCCGAGCCGCCCTTGGCGTTCGCTACCGATATGACCGCCATTCCACTACCGCCGCCTCAGACCGTCTGGCTGCACCGGGAGCGGGCAAATCATGACAGTCGCATGACATTCTGATGACAGGCATCATGCGACGCAATTCGTAACAATTGTCATAAAGAAATGGGGCGGCGATCGATTGACCGCCGCCCCGATGATGATCGCGTCAGAGGGTTCAGATGCACTCGACGAAGAGGCGCTTGGCCGCGTCGAGCGTCAGTTCCACCGGGTTGCCGCCGGCCGTCGGGTCGACGATGGCCATTTCCGACATTTCGTCGATGCGATCGGTGCCGACGCCGAGCGCCGAGAGCTTGTCCGGCACGCCGAGTTCTTCGCGCAGGCGCAGCACATATTCGAAGAAACCATCGAACCCGCCGGCAATGCCGAGATAGGCGGCGGCGCTGTTGATCTTCGCTTCGATCGCCGGACGGTTGAAGGTCAGCACCGGCGGCATCACGACGGCGTTTGTCATGCCGTGATGCGTGTTGTAGATCGCGCCGACCGGATGCGACAGCGAGTGGATCGCGCCAAGGCCCTTCTGGAAGGCGACGGCGCCCATGGCGGCCGCCGACATCATATGGGCGCGGGCCTCGATATCCGTGCCGTCCTTATAGGCGCGCGGCAGGTATTCCTTGACGAGGCGCATGCCTTCGAGCGCGATGCCCTGGCTCATCGGATGGTAGAACGGCGAGCAATAGGCTTCCAGGCAATGGGCAAAGGCGTCCATGCCGGTGCCCGCAGTGATGACCTTCGGCATGCCAACCGTCAGTTCCGGGTCGCAGATCGTCACCGACGGCAGGAACTTCGGATGGAAGATCACCTTCTTGGTGTGCGTCTCGGAATTGGTGATGACCGAGGCGCGGCCGACTTCCGAGCCGGTGCCGGCCGTCGTCGGCACGGCGACGATCGGCGCGATGCCGGCCGGGTTGGCGCGGGTCCACCAGTCGCCGATGTCCTCGAAGTCCCAGACGGGACGCGTCTGGCCGGACATGAAGGCGATGGCCTTGCCGAGATCGTGGCCCGAGCCGCCGCCTAAGGCGACGACGCCGTCATGGCCGCCATCCTTGAAGACCTTCACGCCGGCTTCG
>CBFGOD010000607.1:0-2196 GCA_965650295.1 uncultured Shinella sp.
GGCGCCGTCGTGCCGTGGAATTTCCCACTCGACATGGCGACGTGGAAGCTTGCGCCGGCGCTGGCGACGGGCAATTCCGTAGTGCTGAAGCCGGCCGAGCAATCGCCGCTCTCCGCCCTCATGCTCGCCGAACTCGCCTCCGAGGCCGGCTTGCCGGACGGCGTGCTGAACGTCGTGCCGGGCTTCGGCGAGGATGCCGGCCGGGCGCTCGGCCTGCATCCGGATGTCGACGCGCTGGTCTTCACCGGCTCGACCAAGGTCGGCAAGCTGTTCATGACCTATGCCGGCCAGAGCAACATGAAGCAGGTGTGGCTGGAGACCGGCGGAAAATCGCCGAACCTCGTCTTCGCCGATGCCGATCTCAACAAGGCCGCCGAAATGGCCGCCTTCGGCATCCTGTTCAATTCCGGCGAGGTCTGCTCGGCCAATTCACGCCTCCTGGTGCATCGCTCCGTACAGGAGGAATTCACGCAGAAGGTCATTGCCGCCACAGCCGCCTGGCCGCTCGGCGATCCACTCGATCCCGCAACCCGCATGGGGCCACTGGTGGAAAAAGCCCATGCCGACCGCGTCGCCTCCTATATCGACATCGGCCGCAAGGAAGCCCGCCTCGCCCATGGCGGCGAGCGCGAGACCCGCGACGGCTCGGACTGCTACATCCAGCCGACCATCTTCAACGACGTCGCGCCGGACGCCCGCATCGCGCGAGAGGAAATCTTCGGCCCCGTGCTCGCCATCACGCCCTTCGACAGCGACGAGGAGGCGCTGCGCATGGCAAACGACAGCGAATACGGCCTCGCCGCCTCCGTCTGGACGAAGGACTTATCGCGCGCGCTCTCCGTTTCCGATCGCCTCAATGCCGGTACGGTCTCCGTCAACACCGTCGATGCGCTCTCGGCCATGACGCCCTTCGGCGGCATGAAACAGTCCGGTTTCGGCCGCGACCTGTCGATCCACAGCTTCGACAAGTACTGCGCACTCAAAACCGTGTGGGTGAAATACTAGGCAGTCTCCTGTCCGGGCGGCACCGCGCCGCCCGGTTTTCGCGCATCGGAGACGGTTTGATGCGATCCTGCATATCTGCGGGGCCGAGGACTGTGCCTTTCCCCTTCATAACACAATGAAAATAAAAGAGAATTTTTCGACCGCCAACATGCGGCCGCGCCTTCTCGTGTAGATTGAAATCAGGAAGCCGCCACACGGCAGACCCTGATTAGCCTGAGCCTAATCCATGTTTCCGGAACGCGTCATTTACCGGAAGCCCGTTGCCCAATCCAATAGAGCCAGGAAACCCCGAGGACTGCCATGCGCGACGCCAAATACGATATCCTGTTCGAACCTCTCGCGATCGGCCCGCACATCGCGAAAAACCGGTTCTATCAGGTTCCGCATTGCAACGGCGGCGGCTACCGCGACCCGTCCGCGGCCGCGGCCATGCGCGGCATCAAGTCGGAAGGCGGCTGGGGCGTCATCTTCACCGAACAGACCGAGATGCACCACACCTCGGAAATCACCCCCTTCATCGAGCTGCGCCTGTGGGAAGACAAGGACATTCCCGGCCTTCGCCGCATGTCCGACGCCATGAAGGTGCACGGCGCGCTCGCCGGCATCCAGCTTGCCTATTCCGGCATCAACGGCCCGAATTTCTATACGAAGGAAGTACCGCTCGCACCCTCAGCGCTGCCGATCCGCACCTTCACCAACGACCCGGTGCAGGCCCGCGCGCTCGACAAGACCGAGATCAAGGACCTGCGCCGCTGGTTCGTCAACGCCGCCAAGCGTTCCAAGATCGCCGGCTTCGACCTGATCTGTCTTTACGGCGCGCACGGTTTCGGCATCTTCCAGCACTTCCTGTCGCGCGCCACCAACCAGCGCACCGACGAATATGGCGGCAGCCTCGAAAACCGCTCGCGCTTCGCCCGCGAGGTCATCGCCGATATCCGCGATGCGGTCGGCAACACCACGGCGATCACCATGCGCGTCAGCCTCGACGAGACGATCGGCGAACTCGGCTTCTCCAATGCAGAGGTGCGCGAATTCGTCGAGATGAATGCCGACCTGCCGGACCTCTGGGACCTCGCGCACGGCGCCTGGGAGGACTGTTCCGGCCCCTCGCGCTTCAAGGAAGAGGGCGCGCAGGAATTGCTGGTCAGGGGCATCCGCGAACTGTCGACCAAACCCGTCGTCGGTGTCGGG
>CBFGOD010000608.1:0-2194 GCA_965650295.1 uncultured Shinella sp.
CAACAGGCTTTCGGCGAAATGCGCCGCCAGCACGCAGCCGAGACTATGCCCGACCAGAAAGAGATCGCCCGTCGTCATCGCCACCTGCCGTTCCAGCTCGGACAGCCAGGCCTCGCGGTCCGGGCAGGCCCAGTCGGACTGCTCGACGACCCGGCTGCCCGGATTGTCGCGCGCCCAATGCCGCTGCCAGTGTCCCTCCGCCGAGCCGTTGAGGCCTGGCAGGATCAGCGTATCCAGGGGAATATCGATGGACGGCATGGCAGCATCCTTTCTTCGCAAACAGAACAGCCATGATGATGCGGGCAAACGGCCGGGTTGATAAGAAAGGCGCTGCTATAGTCTTCAAAAACCATAGAATTTCATTGCACAGGTAAGGGCCTGCGGAAAATACGGGTGAACAACCTCGAACAACCCTACAAATATCTGGAATTATTTTTCTTTTCCAAATCTCTCTTCGCAAAAGGCGCGCTTGTTCCATCCCGTCGCACCCTGCGAAAGTGGCCTTCTGCCGGCGAAACGGACCGGTTCGCCAACCCTGCCGAGGACATTCGCAATGAGCCTGCCGACACCCGATTTCGCCCGCAACATGACGCTGATCGGACATTCCGATATCGGCGGGCGGGGCGATGGCTTGCAGCTGATGGTGCACAGGGGTTTTGCCTATGTCGCCCATCCCTGGTCGCAGGGGTTTTCGATCGTCGACGTGCGCGACCCGAAACGGCCGGGCAATGTGACCTATGTGCCGGCACCGCCGAACACCTGGAACATCCATCTCCAGACCCATGACGACCTGCTGCTCGTCATCAACGCGCTCGACCTCTTCGCCGATGTCGAGACTTTTACGGACGAGAAGGCCTATTACACACAATCGGTCGGCGAGACGGTCTCGCGCGCCAAGCGGTCCCGCGCCTGGAAGGCGGGCATGACGGTCTATGATATTTCGACACCCGACCGCCCGCGGAAGATCGGCCAGCTCGATGTGGACGGCGTCGGCTTTCACCGGCTCTGGTATGTCGGCGGTCGTTATGCCTATGCCTCGGCACTGCTCGACGGTTTCACCGACTATATTTTCGTGACGATCGACATGGCCGATCCAACGAAGCCGGAGCTCGTCGGCCGCTGGTGGCTGCCGGGCATGAACACGGCGGCCGGCGAGGTTTCTCTGGCGCCCGAGGGCCGACGCCATGCGCTGCATCACGCGCTGGTGCATGGCGACACCGCCTATGCCTGCTGGCGCGACGGCGGGCTGACACTGCTCGACATCGGGGATCATGCCGCGCCGAAACTCATCAAGCATCACAACTGGTGCCCGCCCTATGGCGGCGGTACGCATTCGCCCCTGCCGCTGGTGGAGCGTGGCCTGCTCGTCGTCGCCGACGAGGCGGTGGCGGACAATGAGGAAGACGGCCGCAAACACACCTGGCTCTTCGATATCCGCGAACCGGCGAACCCGATCAGCATCGCGACGTTCCCGATCCCCGACGAGATCGACTATACAAAGAAGGGCGGCCATTTCGGGCCGCATAACCTGCATGAGAACCGGCCGGGATCCTTCGTCTCGGATACGCTGATCTTCGCCACCTGGCAGAATGCCGGTATTCGCGCCTTCGACATTTCCGATCCCTATCGGCCGGTGGAAACCGGCGCGCTGGTGCCGGCCGCACCGAGGACGATGACCGACCGGCGGCCCGGCCGGCCGCAGGTCATCCAGTCGGCCGATGTCTTCGTCGATGCGCGCGGCCTGATCTATGCGACCGACTACAATGCCGGCCTGGAGATCATCGAATACGGCGGCTGATCAAGCCGCCGTCTCCTCTGTTCAGCCGCGATGATCGAGCTTGGCCACCCAACGGTCGCCGATCCACTGGATACCGCAGACCATGACGATCAGCACGGCGACGACGGCCACCATCACGGCGGTCTCGAAACGCTGGTAGCCGTAGCGGATGGCAAGGTCGCCGAGACCGCCGGCCCCGATGGCGCCGGCCATGGCCGAAGCGCCGATCAGCGTGACCAGCGTCACCGTGAAGCCCGCGACGATGCCGGGCAGCGCCTCGGGGATCAGCACCTCGCGGACGATCGTCCAGCGATTGCCGCCCATGGCGCGCACCGCCTCGATCAGGCCGCGATCGACCTCGCGCAGCGACACTTCGGCGATACGCGCATAATAGGGGGTCGCGGCAATCGCCAGCGG
>CBFGOD010000609.1:0-2189 GCA_965650295.1 uncultured Shinella sp.
GTCGAAGACGTCGATGCCCGCGAATTTCTTGAAGAGGACGGCTTTGCCTTCCATGACCGGCTTGGAGGCGAGCGGGCCGATATTGCCGAGGCCGAGAACCGCCGTGCCGTTCGAGACGACGGCCACGAGGTTCGCACGGGCCGTGTACTCGGCCGCCGTTTCAGGATTGTCGCGGATCGCGAGACAGGGGGCTGCGACGCCGGGCGAATAGGCGAGCGCCAGGTCGCGCTGGTTGCCGAGCGGCTTGGTGGCGGTGATCTCGAGCTTGCCGGGGCGCGGATGGCGGTGGAAGAACAGGGCCTGCTGGTCGATATCGCCGCTGACTGGGCCGTTCTGCGTCCTCGGTTTGTCACCCGTGCTCATGATGTTTCCTGCCATATGCTGTTTTGGTTGCGGCTCCACATGCCACGAACGCGGCGCGGCGTGAAGTTTCGGGAACTTTCCATAAAGCCGCATTCGTCAGCCGGTGCAATGCCTATTTGCGGACGAAAAATGCATAGGTGTGTCATCAGTTTGAAACAGGAGTCTGGTTTTCAACGGGACGAAAGCCGCCGGTCCATGAAGGAACGCGGCGGCCGGCCACCCGGAGACGAACCTTATGACCCCGACGCCTGCCGACCCCAATGTCCGCCACTTCCGCACACTCTTCATCTCGGATGTGCATCTGGGATCGAAGGCGGCCAAGGCGGATTTCCTGATCGACTTCCTGCGCCACCACGAAGCCGAGACGATCGTGCTCGTCGGCGATATCGTCGATGGCTGGCGGCTGAAGCGCAACTGGTATTGGCCGCAGTCCTTCAACGACGTCACGCAGAAGATCCTGCGCAAGGCCCGCAAGGGCACACGCATCATCTACATCCCCGGCAATCACGACGAATTCCTGCGCGATTTTCCCGGCACGCATTTCGGCGGTGTCGAAGTGGCCGAGCGCATGATCCACGAGGCCGCCGACGGCAAGCGCTATCTCGTGCTGCATGGCGACGAGTTCGATGTCGTGGTGCGCCATGCCCGCGTCGTCGCCTATCTCGGCGACTGGGCCTATGATGCGGCGATCGCCATCAACGTCGTCTTCGCCGCCATCCGTCGCCGCCTCGGGCTGCCCTATTGGTCGTTCTCGTCCTGGGCCAAGCAGCAGGTGAAGACGGCCGTGAACTTCATCGGTGAGTTCCAGAAGGTCGTCGTCGAGGAGGCCCGCCGCTACGATGCCGATGGCGTCATCTGCGGCCATATTCACCATGCCGTCATTACCGAGATCGACGGCATCCGCTATATCAATAGCGGCGACTGGGTGGAAAGCTGCACGGCGATCGCCGAGCATCACAACGGCGAGATGGAGCTGATCACCTGGCAGACGCTGACGGCGGTGCCGGAGCCCGTGTCGATCGCCAGCCGCAGCCTTGGCGTCGTTGCAACGGCTGGCGCCGAGGCCGCCTGACGCGGTGCGTCGCAGGCGAGGGCGGAACGAGCGCACCCCGCAGAAATAGCGGATTGGCGTACGTACGTCGGCATGCTAGAGCGGGGCGTTCCAAGACAGGTTCCCCGCCATGACCGCCCCTTCCGGGTTCACCGTGACATCAGGCGCGCCGCCGTTCTTCGTCGCGCGCATCGCCCTCGTTTTCAGCGCCCCGATGATGGTGAACGGCATTGCTTTGCCGTTCTTTCCCGTCTGGCTTGAAAACTTGTCGATGAGCGATTTCCAGATCGGCATCATTCTGGCCGTGCCGATGTTCGTGCGCGTCTTCACCGCGCCGGTGGCTGGGGTCATCGCCGATCGAATCGGCGAGCGCTCGATCATGCTGGCCTGGTCGGCCGTGCTGTCGCTCATGACGGCGATCGCGCTCTTTGCGACGGGTTCGTTCTGGCCGGTGCTGCTGCTCTACACGCTGCAGGGCGCGGTCTATTCGCCCTATGTGCCGATCACCGAGGCGATCATGCTGTCGGGCGTGCGGCGCTGGAATTTCGATTATGGCCGGATGCGGCTCTGGGGCTCGCTCGCCTTCATCGTCGCGACGATGATCGGCGGCTGGCTTGCCGGCCTCTATGGCGGTTCCATGGTGCTGCCGGCGATGGCGGTGGGCTTCGTCCTGACGGTGCTCGGCGCGGTGATCGCGCCGCGGGTCGGCAAACCGCGCCGGCCGTCGCCGATCTCGGCGATCGCCACAATGCCGACGAAAAGCACGCTTCGGCAG
>CBFGOD010000610.1:0-2179 GCA_965650295.1 uncultured Shinella sp.
CGCCCGAAGCTCCGGCAACGACGCGATGACCCGCGCACCTGCGGCCTCCGCCTCGCGGATGACCGCATCCGGGAAGATATGGGGAATGCCGGGGGCGTAGATGGCGATCATCGAGATCGCCTTTTCCGAGGCGACGGAGCCGACCACGCTCTTGACCTGCGCGCGCGGCAGGCCGAGGCGGCTCATGCGCACGACATCGATTTCCACGAGGTCGCCATCCTTGGCGCCCGCCGTGAACTGCGCCTAGACGTCCATCTCGTCGCCACGCCGGTCGATCGGCATGATGCGCCCGCCGCCGCCCGGCATGGTGCGGAACACGCCCATGCCGGAATTCTTCTTCTTGTCGAGAACCTTGATGACGCGGCCCGTATAGGCCGGGCCGCCGCGCTCCTTGGCGGGGAAGATTTTTGCCAGAACCCGGTCGCCGAGGCCGGCGACGGGCGCCTTGTCCTTGCGCGCGCCGCTCGACTGGCGGATCAGCACCGCTGGCGCCACGCCGGCATCGTCGAGCCATTCCGCCGGGCGGCCGATCAGCTCGCCATCGACGTCGCGCGTGGTGATGTCGAGAACGGTAACGGGGGGCAGGGCGCCGGGACGTACCAGCGATTTGTGCCGCTTTTCGAGAAGGCCGTCCTCCTCGAAGGATTTGAGCAGCGCCTTGAGTTCGACGCGCGTCTCGCCCTTCAGGCCGAACGCCTTGGAGATTTCGCGTTTCGATGCCTGCTCCGGGTGATCGGCGATGAAGCGTAACAGCACGTCGCGCGGCGGAATGGCGCCATGGATGATCGGCGTCTCGTCCGCAGGCGCCGCCTCACGGCCCGCGCGGCCGGGCCGTTTCGTTTGTCCTGCCCGGCTGCGTGGTTCCTTGCTCATGTCGTCAGGCCTTCTTTGCCTTTGCTGCGGCTTTGGGCTTGGCCGCAGCCTTCGCCTTCGGCTTTGCGGCCTTCGTCTCGTCGGATTTGGCCGCCTTCGTGGTCTTCGCCTTGGCGGGGGCCTTGGCCTTACCGCCCTTGGCGGGCATCTTGCCGGCCTTTTCGGCGATCAGAACGAGTGCTTCTTCCATCGTCACGCTGTCGGCGGCCTTGCCCTTCGGCAGGGTCGCGTTGACCTTGCCCCAGTTCACATACGGACCATACTTGCCGTCGCGCACCGTGATCGGGCCGCCATCGGGATGGTCGCCCAGGGTCTTCAGTGCTGCCGGCGTGCCGCGCGCGCGACCGCCCGGACCCTTCGACGCCTTGTCGGCAATGACGGTGACGGCGCGGTTTAGGCCGATCGAGAACACGTCCTCGACGGTTTCCAGATTGGCGTAGCTGCCGTCATGCAGCAGGAACGGCCCGTAGCGGCCGAGGCCCGCCGAGATCATCTTGCCGGATTCCGGATGCTGGCCGATGTCGCGCGGCAGCGAGAGCAAAGCGAGCGCCTTCTCGTGGTCGATACTGGCCGGCGTCCAGCCCTTCGGCAGGCTCGACCGCTTCGCTTCCTTGCCGTCGCCGCGTTGGACATAGGGTCCGAAGCGGCCGGAGCGCAGGGTGATCTCCTCGCCCGTATGCGGATCCTTGCCGAGGCTCTGCGGCTCGTTGGAGACGGCCGCCTCCGCATCCGAGCCGTTGTCGGCCGAGAGCTGGCGGGTGAAGTTGCATTCCGGATAGTTCGAGCAGCCCACAAAGGCGCCGAATTTTCCGAGTTTCAGCGACAGCTTGCCGGTGCCGCAGACCTGACAGGTGCGCGGATCGCTGCCGTCCTCGCGCTTCGGGAAGACCAGCGGTGCCAACTCTTCGTTCAGCGCATCCAGCACGTTGGTGACGCGCAGTTCCTTGGTATCCTCGATCTGCGCGAAGAAATCCTTCCAGAAGTCGCGGAGAACCTGCTTCCAGTCGAGCTCACCGGCGGAAATCTTGTCGAGCTTTTCTTCGAGATCGGCGGTGAAATCGTATTCGACGTAACGCGTGAAGAAGCTTTCGAGGAAGGCCGTCACGAGGCGGCCCTTGGCTTCGGGGATCAGCTTGCGCTTGTCTATGACGATATATTCGCGGTCGCGCAGCGTGGCGAGCGTCGCGGCATAGGTCGACGGGCGGCCGATGCCGAGCTCTTCCATCTTCTTGATGAGCGAGGCTTCGGAATAGCGCGGCGGCGGCTCGGTGAAGTGCTGGGTGGCGTTCACCTTCTGCTTGGCGAG
>CBFGOD010000611.1:0-2178 GCA_965650295.1 uncultured Shinella sp.
CCTCGCGGGCCTTCTGGCGATCCTGCTGCTGCTGGTCATCACCCTCAGCCGCTTCACGCTGCTTGCGGCGTTCCTCACGGGCTTTCTGGCGATTCTGCTGCTGTTGGTCATCGCCTTCGGCCGCCTCACGCTGCTTCTTGCGACGTTCCTGGCGCTCTTGTTGTTGCTGGTCACCGTCTCCGAGACCGGCATTGTCGCGGTTCGGTTTACGGCGTTCCTGTCGTTGCTCACCATCGCCGAGACCGGCGTTATCGCGATTCGGCTTACGGCGTTCCTGCCGCTGCTCGCCATCGCCGAGACCGGCATTGTCACGATTCGGCTTGCGGCGCTCGCCCTGCTGTTCGCCCTCTTCCTGCCGCTCTTTCTTCTTGCGCGGCTTGCGCTCTTCCTCCGAAGGATCGCTCTCCTGGACGGTGATGACATTGGGCATGCCGTTTTCGACGATCGGTGGACGGACCATCGCGGCCTGAACCGGCTGCCAGACAAGCGAAACGATGGGCAAAGCCACCGTCGCCAGAAGTGTCGTTCTCTTACCCATGAGCGTTTCCTCGTTTGCCGGTTTTTCCGGCAATGGATCAATCGTTTTGGGCAAATTCGTGTTTCCACATATTCGCCCGTCGTGAAAAGACGCTAGATCATGCAACATGAATCCGCGCTGAATGCGACAGAGCCGCCGGTGCGATGACCGGCGGCTCTGGCTAAACGCATGAAGGCGCCGTCAGTTCGCCTTGGCGACCGGACGCACCAGCGTCGTGACGCGGCGGATGGTGACGCGGCGGTTCTGCTGTTCGGCCACCTCGGTGCGTACCTTGAGGAAGCGCTCGCCATAACCCTGCGTTTGCAGGTTCTCCGGCGGAATACCGTAAACTTCCGTCAGCAGGCTCGCAACCGATTCGGCGCGTTCGTCCGAAAGCACGAGGTTCGACTTGTCCGACCCGACGGCATCCGTATGGCCTTCGATCAGGAAGGTCTCGCCCGGATCCTTGTCCAGCACCTTCTGCATCGCATCGGCCACGCTGCGCAGCGTGCGCGCCTGCGACATCGGCACTTCGGCGCTCGCCGTCGCGAAGGTGATCGTATCGAGGTCGATACGGCGCACCTTGTCACGCAGACGCGCCGAATGTTTCACCTCGTCGATCGTGTAGACGCGCTCGACGCGCTCGACCGGCGGCTCGGCGAGGAACTCGTAATAGTCCCGGTCCGGATCGCTCGACGTGTCGATGATATAGTCGCTGACGGGGATGCGCAGGCGCATCGGCGGCAGTTCGTAACCGACATCGACGAGGCCCGGACGCGGCGCGTCTTCCTCCAGTTCCGGCGCATAGACAAGGATGTATTCGCGGCCGTCGTTGCCGACGCGCGAGCGCTGGATGATATCGCCATAGCGGTTATAGATCGTGACGATGCGCACGCCGCCGGGACGCTGGATCGTTTCGCGCACACGGCCGCGGGCGAGGTTGTCGTAATAGACCTCTTCGGAATCACGGCGCAGACGCGGACGATCATCGCCGCGCACGATCAGCTGGTCGCCGACTTCCAGAACCGTGCGGTTCTCGACGCGCTCGATGACATTGACCTGCGTGACGCTGTTGTCGATCGTATTGTTGTTGTTGACGATCGTCGTGTTGTTGATAACCGTGTTGTTGACGATATTGGTGGTCTCGGGAACGATGAATTCAGGCGCTTCCTCGACGCGCTTGCCTTCCTCGTTGATGGCCGCCTCGATACGCTGCGGCACAGCCTCGCGCACCTCTTCGGAAATCGTGGCCTGCGCACTGTCGTCCGTGTCGGGAACCGGCACTTCCTCTTCCTGCGCGCGTTGCTCCTCACGCTGTTTGCGGCGATTGTCGCGGCTCTTCTGGCCGCCGGCATTATCGGCATCCTTGTCGCTGTCCAGCACGGCCGCGCCATTCTCCACCGGCAGTACGACCGTTTCATCGGTCTTGCCCGGATCCTGGGCAATCTCCTGCTTCTGCTCTTCCGTCAGCGTTTCCACCACTTCGGGAACCGGCTCGGCGGCCGGCGTCTCCTCGCCGGTCTGCTGGCTCTGTTCGGTGGCGGGCTGCTCGGATTGCTGCTCCTCAACCGCCTTCTGTTCATCGGCCTGCCGCTGCTGATCCTCGGCAGCCTTTTGCTCGTCGGCCTGCCGCTGCTGATCTTCAGCCGCCTTCTGCTCGT
>CBFGOD010000612.1:0-2175 GCA_965650295.1 uncultured Shinella sp.
AGGTCACGGTGCCGAGCGCGTCGAAGAACTTCTGTTCCTGGTCCATGATGGCGGGTGCGCACATTTTGCGCGTCGCGGCGGCGGGTGCGAAGGCGATGGTGCCGTTCTGCACCTTCAGCTTGCCGCGATAGGTGTTGCAGCCGCCATTGCCGCCGTAGGAACCGTCGGGCTTGATTTCCAGCGTCGTCTGCAGATCGTCGATGACCCCGTTGCCGCCGATATCTTCGGCAAGCCAGGCGCCGCCGAGGCCGCCGGGGACCGGCTCGTCGGCATGGGCCGGAGCTGCTGCCGCAAGCACGAGGCAGGCGAGGGTCCAAACTCTCAGGCGTCGATGCACAGATTTCTCCAATCGCGTCGGGCGTAAAGGCACTTTGCGGGGACGTTATGGCTGTCCGGGCGAAAAGGTCAAGCGGCGGGTTCCACAAGACCGGGACTGCGACGGTTTTCCGCCGCGCAGATCGGCCATTACCGGCTTGTTGCGGGCGTCTTTCGCCTGTAGAGCCAAGTGCAGAACACAAGAAAAGCGCGGAAACCATCATGGCTCTCGATGCGCGGCAGACGCGCCGCATCACCGTTTTAGGCTCGACAGGCTCCATCGGCACCAGCACGCTCGACGTGGTGCGACAGCTTGGCGGGCGCGAACGCTATGAGGTCGTGGCGCTGACCGGCAATGGCAATGTCGAGCTGCTCGCCGCCCAGGCGAAAGACTGCGGCGCGCGGTTGGTGGTGACGGCAGACGAGAGCCGCTACGGCGCATTGAAGGACGCGCTTTCCGGCAGCGGCATCGAGGCGGCGGCCGGGCGCGCGGCGCTCATGGAGGCGGCTTCCGGTGACGCGGACTGGGTGATGGCGGCGATCGTCGGCACGGCTGGCCTGGCGCCGACGCTGGCCGCGGCGAAGAAGGGCGCGGATATCGCGCTTGCCAACAAGGAATGCCTGGTGTCGGCCGGCGACCTCTTCGTTCAGGCGGTCGCCGAGGGCGGTGGGCGGCTTATTCCCGTCGACAGCGAACATAGCGCGATCTTCCAGGCATTGGAGGACGACCAGCGCCATGCCCTCGAGCGCATCGTGCTGACGGCCTCGGGCGGCCCGTTCCGCACCTGGAGCCGCGAGCAGATGGCGGGCGTGACGGCGGATATCGCGCGTGCCCATCCCAACTGGTCGATGGGTCTGAAAATCTCGATCGGCAGCGCCTCGATGTTCAACAAGGCGCTGGAGATGATCGAGGCGAAACATCTCTTCGACGTCAGGCCCGACCAGATCGAGGTGGTGGTGCATCCGCAGTCGATCATCCATTCCATGGTCGGCTATGTCGATGGCTCGGTACTGGCGCAGCTCGGCGCGCCGGATATGCGCACGGCGATCGGCTATGCCCTGACCTATCCCACACGCTCGCCGCTCAATGTCGACCGGCTGGATTTTGCCAAGCTGTCGCGGCTCGATTTCGAAGCGCCAGACGAAACGCGTTTCCCGGCACTCCGGCTCGCCCGCACGGCGCTGGAACGTGGCGGCCTTCAGGGCGCGATCATGAATGCGGCCGAGGAAGTGGCGTTCCATGCCTTTGTCGGCGGGCGCATCGGCTTCCTGTCGATGGCCGATATTGCCGAACAGGTGATGGATAAACTCACCCATCTGCCGCCGGCATCGTCCATGGACGATGTCTTCGCCGCAGACGAAGAAGCCCGGCGGGTGGCCGCCGGGCTCATCTGAGCAATCGGGTTTTTCCGCTTATCAGGCGACGGCGCGGGCCAGCGCACAGCGCGACCAGAGCGAATGCAGCGCACTGACGAGATGCTCGATATCGGCATCGGTGTGCAGCGGCGTCGGCGTGATGCGCAGGCGCTCGGTCTTGCGCGGCACCGTCGGGTAGTTGATCGGCTGGACATAGATGCCGAAATTGTCGAGCAGCAGGTCCGAGATCCATTTGCACTTCGATGCGTCGCCGACCATGACCGGCACGATATGGCTCGGGTTCGGCATGTGTGGAATGCCGTTGCGGTCAAGCGCGGCGCGCAGCTTGCGCACGCGCTCCTGATGGGCGAAGCGCTCGATCTGGCTGTCCTTGAGATGGCGGATCGAGGCGAACGCACCGGCGGCAAGTGCGGGCGGCAGCGACGTCGTGAAGATAAAGCCCGAGGCGAAGGAGCGCACGAAATCGCAGAGCGCCGTTGAGGC
>CBFGOD010000613.1:0-2165 GCA_965650295.1 uncultured Shinella sp.
ACGCATTGGGATAATGCGAAGATAGGGGGGGAAGCTTAATGAATGCCTTCGAGAAACAGGCAGAAACTCAAGGCTTTGCGCCGAAATGACGCTCGTTTTCGTCCAAAACCGTACCAATCGCCCGTTCTTTCACCAATAACGCGCCCTTTACCTCCTTGAGGATGATGGCAGGCGGCGCGTATTGCGCTTATGAGAAAGCGGCAACCGCTTGGAATCACCCGCATGAACTCCTCAGGAAATGCCAGGGGCGCGCTGTACATGGCCATCGCCATGGCGGCCTTCACCTGCAACGATGCCCTCGTCAAATCCGTCACGCACAGCATGAACACCGGGCAAATCCTGTTCGTGCGCGGGCTGATGACGAGCGCCCTCGTCCTCCTCATCGCATGGCGGATGGGTGCGCTCGGCTCCTGGCGCATCGTGCTGCAGCCGGCCGTCGCTTTACGGCTTGCGGCGGAGATTTTCGCCTCCCTCACCTTCATCTCCGCGCTCGGCACCATGCCGCTCGCCAATGTCTCGGCCATTCTCCAGTCGCTGCCGCTCGCCGTTACACTCGGGGCTGCCCTCTTCCTCGGCGAAAAGGTCGGCTGGCGGCGGTGGCTCGCCATCACCATCGGCTTTGCCGGCGTGATCATCGTCATCCGGCCAGGCCCGGAGGGTTTTTCGCTGGCCGCGATCTACGCCATCGCCTCGGTCGTCGGCGCGGCAACACGCGACCTCGCCACGCGGCGCATCCGCAACGACGTCTCCACGCTGTTCATCAGCGTCGTCACGGCCATCGCCATCACGCTCGTCGGCGGCGCGCTGATCGTGCCGATGGGCGGCTGGCAGCCGGTGTCGCTTGAAAGTTTCGGGCGCCTGGCCGCAGCGAGCGTCCTGCTCCTCGTCGGCTACCAGACGATCGTCAACGCCATGCGGTTCGGCGAAATCTCGTTCGTTGCGCCCTTCCGCTACATAAGCCTCATCTGGGCCATCACCATCGGCTTCCTGTTCTTCGGCGAGCTGCCCGATCTCTGGATGACGACAGGTGTCGTGATCATCATCGTGTCCGGCCTCTACACCTTCTACCGCGAGAACCGCCGTCGCGCCGAACCGATCGCGCAGCAATCCACGCCCGAATCCCCGTGACATCATGAAGACTTGCGACCCGGCCTTGCACCGACTAGACCGGAGGAGAGCCAACACGATGGGAGCACGATGGCACTGTCGCATGCGATACCGGGCGTGATTCTTGCCGGCGGCCTGTCCTCGCGCATGGGTCAGGACAAGACGCGCATCCGTCTCGGCGGCACCGCGCTCATCGACCGGGCCGCAAGGCGGTTGCGACCGCAAGTCTGTGCCGTCGCCGTCAACGCCAATGGCCCCATGCTCTTCGAGCGCGGCGAGGAACTGCCCGTATTCGCCGATCTCGATGCCGCGCGCGCCGGACCGCTCGGCGGCGTGCTCGCAGCCCTCGACCATGTAAGGCGCAACCATCCCGAAGCGAGCCACGTCGCAACCGTGCCGACGGACAGCCCCTTCTTCCCCACCGATCTCGTTAGCCGACTAAGCAATGTCGTCGATGCGCCGGAACGCATTGCCGTCGCGCGCTCGGCAAGCGGGCTGCACCCGGTTTTCGCCCTCTGGCCGGTGGCGCTGGCCGGCGATCTCGGCGCGTGGCTTACAGGCGGCGGAGCGCTGCGCGTGCGCAGTTATCTGGAACGCCACCAGGCGCGCGAAATCACCTTTCCGCTGATCGAAACGTCGCGCGGCGAGTTCGATCCGTTCTTCAACATCAACACGCCCGCCGATCTCGACACGGCGGAAAACTGGCTCTGGGTGCTGGAACGATGACGGACCCCAAGATCTTCGGCATTGCCGGATGGAAGAACTCCGGCAAGACAGGCCTTGCCGTGCGTCTCGTCACGGAACTCGTGGCCCGAGGCTACCGCGTCTCGACCATCAAGCACGCCCATCACGACTTCGACATCGACAAGGTCGGCGCCGACAGCTACCGCCACCGCCAGGCCGGCGCCCATGAGGTGACCATCGTTTCGGGCACGCGCTATGCCATCATGCACGAGCTGCGTGGCGCGCCGGAACCGACCTTTCAGGAAATCCTGGCCCGGCTCGCGCCCTGCGACCTCGTGCTCGCGGGGCGCTGCTCCCTCCACGGCCCACCCCCC
>CBFGOD010000614.1:0-2163 GCA_965650295.1 uncultured Shinella sp.
ACAAGGACGACGAGGCTGACGCGACCGCCATCAAGCGCTTCAAGAGCCAGATCAGCGCGGTCAAGACGGTGGCGGACTTCGTCAACGAGGCGACGGTCTACGACTTCGCGTTGAAGGCTTTCGGCCTCGATCCGACCAAGGTTTCCGCGCTGACGATCAAGAATGTGCTGAAAAGCGATATCAACGATCCCAAGAGCTATGTGTACCAGCTCAAGGACGAGCGCTATGTCGAGCTTGCCAAGGCGTTCAATTTCGATGCGAAGGGCAATATCACCGCGCCGAAGCTGGCGCAGTCCGAAGCCGAGATCATCGTCACCTCACGCGCCTATGTGACGGAAAAATCCCGTTTCGGAACGGACGACGACAAGACGGCGGCGCAGGACGAGGCGAAATATTACTCCGTCCAGATGCAGAAGATCGAATCCGTCGACGAGCTGCTGGCCGACAAGCGCCTCGTCAACTTCGTTCTCGAAGCCAACGATATCGATCCCGAAAGCGTCGACACCGCGTTCCTGAAGAAGATTTTCGCCTCCGACCTCGACGATCCCAAGAGCTTCGCCAACCAGCAGGCCGATCGCGCCTACCGCAAGATCGTCGCCTCGTTCAATTTCAATGCCGAGGGCAAGGTCCAGCAGCCGGATGATGCGGAGATCCAGTCGCGGCGCGGCATTTACGAGACGATCGACAATTATGTGCGCCAGCAGCTGGAAGAAGAGGCGGGCAACGACAATGCCGGCGTGCGCCTCGCGCTCTATTTCGAGCGCAAGGCCGGCACGATCTCCAGCGCCTACGACGTTCTGGCCGACGATGCGCTCTTCGAAGTGTTCAAGACGCTTTTCCAGCTGCCGGACGAAGTGGGCAGCGCCGACATCGACGCGCAGGCGGACATGGTCAAGCGCTACCTGAAGCTTGAAGACCTGCAGGACCCGGAAAAGGTCGCCAAGATGATCGTCAAGTTCTCGGTGCTCTACGATCTCGACAATCAGGCGACCGACGATCCTGCCTTGTCGGTGCTGACCAGCTCCGGCTCCAGCGGCATCAGCGCCGAAACGATGATGTCGCTCGCGCAGCTGCGCACCGGCGGTTGAACCTAGACTGCGACGACCTTGCCGGGGTTCATGATGCCGGCGGGGTCGAAGGCCTGCTTGACCCTTCGCATCAGATCCATCTCGATGGGCGCGCGCACCGCCGCAAGCTCATCACGCTTGAGTTGGCCGATGCCGTGCTCGGCGGAGATCGAGCCGTTGTATTTCAGGACGATGCCGTGCACGAGATGGTTCATCTCGCGCCAGCGGTCGAGGAAAGCCTGTTTGTCGGCGCCGAGGGGCTGCGAGATGTTGTAGTGGATGTTGCCGTCGCCCATATGGCCGAAGGAGCAGATGCGCGCGCCCGGCATCGCCGCCATCACGGCCGCATCGGCTTCCGCCATGAAAGCCGGAATGGAGGAGACCGGCACGGAGACGTCGTGCTTGATCGAGCCGCCCTCCGGCTTCTGGGCCGGCGACATGCTTTCGCGCATGTGCCAGAGCGCCTTGCGCTGCTCCTCGCTGGCGGCGATCACGGCATTCTCGACGAGCCCCGCCTCGATACCCTCGGCCAGCAGCGCCTCCATCATGCGGCTTGCCGTCTCGGCGGCATCGGATGTGGAGATATCGATCAGCACATACCAGTCATGCCGGGTGGCGAGCGGATCACGCACGCCGGGAATGTGCCGTGTGGTAAAATCGACGCCGAGGCGCGGCATCAACTCGAAGCCGGTGAGCGCCGTGCCGCAGCGGCTGGAGGCTCGTTCGAAGAGGGCGAGCGCATCCCCGACGGATTTCAGTCCGGCAAAGGCCACCTCGTGGCCGAGCGGACGGGGAAAGAGCTTTAGCACCGCACCGGTGATGACGCCGAGCGAACCCTCCGCGCCGATGAAAAGATCGCGCAGGTCATAGCCGGTATTGTCCTTCTTGAGGCGGCGCAGGCCGTTCCACACTTCGCCGGTCGGCAGCACGACTTCGAGGCCGAGGCAGAGCTGACGCATATTGCCATAGGCAAGCACTGCGGTGCCGCCGGCATTGGTGGAAAGGTTGCCGCCGATCTGGCAGCTGCCCTCCGAGCCGAGCGACAGCGGGAAGAGCCGATCGACGTTCTCCACCGCCTTCTGGATTTCCGCCAGCA
>CBFGOD010000615.1:0-2157 GCA_965650295.1 uncultured Shinella sp.
TCGCATCGACCGAGAGCAGGAAGCGGGCTTCGCCACCGCGGGACAGCTTGGCGACAGCGCCATTCTTGTCCTTGATGACGATGGCCGGCTTCAGGTCCGTACCGCGCGGCGTCGAGCGCCAGTCGATGACCGAACGCTTGGTGATGCCGGTGGACTCGTCGGTCATTTCCAGAACCGAGATGCCGTCGACGACGTCTTCGAAGTGAACGGTGCCCTCGACTTCCGTCATCATCGGACGGGTGTAGGGGTCCCACTCGGCGAGACGCTGGCCGCGCTTCACCTTGTCGCCGTCATCGACGAAGATCTTCGAACCGTAGGCAACGCGCTGCGAGGACCGTTCCACGCCACGTTCATCCAGGATGGTGACCGCCATGTTACGGCCCATCGCGACGAGAACGCCTTCCGAGTTGCGCAGCATGTTGCGGTTCTTCATCTGCACCGTGCCTTCATACGATGCTTCCAGGAACGACTGGTCGACCACGGTCGCCGTGCCGCCAAGGTGGAAGGTACGCATGGTGAGCTGGGTGCCCGGTTCACCGATCGACTGTGCCGCGATGACGCCGACGGCTTCGCCCATATTGACGGGCGTGCCGCGTGCAAGGTCGCGACCGTAGCAGACGCCGCAGACGCCGGTCTGGATTTCGCAAGTCAGCGCCGAGCGGATGCGGATCGACTGGATACCAGCCTTTTCGATCTCGACGACGTCGGGCTCGAGGATCATCTTGCCGGCATCGACGATGCGCTCACCCGTGACCGGATGATCGATATCGTCGAGAGCGGTACGACCCAGAACGCGGGTGCCGATCGAAGCCACGACCTGGCCGGCATCGACGATCGCCGTCATCGTGAGACCGTTTTCAGTACCGCAATCCACCGAGTTGACGATGCAATCCTGCGCGACGTCAACGAGACGGCGGGTCAGGTAACCGGAGTTCGCGGTCTTCAAGGCGGTGTCTGCCAGACCCTTGCGGGCGCCGTGCGTCGAGTTGAAGTACTCGTTCACGGTCAGGCCTTCCTTGAAGTTCGAGATGATCGGCGTTTCGATGATCTCGCCCGACGGCTTGGCCATGAGGCCGCGCATGCCGCCCAGCTGGCGCATCTGGTTCGGAGAACCACGGGCGCCCGAGTGCGACATCATGTAGATGGCGTTCATCGGCTTCTGACGACCGGTTTCGGGATCGAATTCGACGGCCTTAATGCGGGCCATCATGTCCTCGGCAACCTTTTCGGTCGCCTTGCCCCAGGCGTCGACGACCTTGTTGTACTTCTCGCCCTGGGTGATCAGGCCGTCGTTGTACTGCTGCTCGTATTCCTTGACCAGGCTTTCGGTGTCACCGACGATCTTCGCCTTGGTTTCCGGAATGATCATGTCGTCCTTGCCGAACGAAATGCCGGCGCGGCAGGCATGGCTGAAACCGAGCTGCATAATGCGGTCGCAGAAGATGACCGTGTCCTTCTGACCGCAGTGACGGTAGACCGTGTCGATCATCTTGGAGATGTTCTTCTTGGTCATTTCCTGGTTGCAGGTCTCGAACGGCACGTTGACGTTCTTCGGCAGAAGTTCGCCGATGATCATACGGCCAGGCGTCGTTTCATAGATCTTCGACACCAGCTTGCCGTCGGCATCCATGGTCTTGAAGCGACCGCGGATCTTGGCATGCAGGGTAACGACCTTGTTTTCGAGCGCATGGTGCAGTTCGCCCATGTCGGAGAAGGCCATGCCTTCGCCCGGCTCGTTCTGGTTCATGATCGCCAGATAGTAGAGACCGAGAACCATGTCCTGCGACGGAACGATGATCGGCGCGCCGTTTGCCGGGTGCAGAATGTTGTTCGTCGACATCATGAGCACGCGCGCTTCCAGCTGGGCTTCCAGCGAGAGCGGAACGTGAACAGCCATCTGGTCGCCGTCGAAGTCGGCGTTGAAGGCCGTGCAGACGAGCGGATGCAGCTGGATGGCCTTGCCTTCGACCAGGATCGGTTCGAAGGCCTGGATGCCCAGGCGGTGCAGCGTCGGTGCGCGGTTCAGGAGAACCGGATGTTCGCGGATGACCTCGTCGAGGATATCCCAGACCTCAGGCTTTTCCTTTTCAACGAGCTTCTTGGCCTGCTTGACGGTCGAGGAGAAACCCTTGGCGTCGAGACGGGCGTAGATGAACG
>CBFGOD010000616.1:0-2156 GCA_965650295.1 uncultured Shinella sp.
GAAATCATCCAGCATGACTCGATTGTCAGATTCCCGCATACGCAAGGCCCTTCCGCCGTGCAAGCTTTTCACTACCAATCGAGCCTTTTCTCCGCAATTTTGCGTATGTTGTGGCATTTTAGCCAAACCCCGTCCTTCAATATTTGCCTTGAGTAACGACTGGATCGCCACAAACTGTGATAAAGCTCACATTAGTGACAATAGGGTGGAAAAGGTTTCGCCGCAGTCAAGCCCATGCCGGATACCGCGCATCGATACGATCGCCCGGCGCGCACCAACCTGTTCCACACAGAACTTGCCGTCACATCGCGGCACTTTGCCGGCGAGAGGCTGCGCAGCAAGATCTTGCGCGCTTGATGAAAAACAGTCGTCGTTATGTCGGGCGGGATGTTGGCCAATGCCCAGGATCACTTGAAAAATCTTTTTCTTTCAATGTGATCTGGCGGAGACGGAGGGATTCGAACCCTCGGTACCAGATTACCGGTACGGCGGTTTAGCAAACCGCTGGTTTCAGCCACTCACCCACGTCTCCGGGAAGGCAGACGCGGCCTATAGCGGGCAGGTGCCACACGATCAACCGCCTGCGTCGGCAAAAAGCTCGCCAAATTTTTCATCGTCGCGTTCATTGCAGCGACAGCCAAAAGAGGCTTTATCTGCGTATGGCAAAGCTGTGAGCGGAGAGTGGCGATGAAAATCGGTGTTGTGCTGGGCCTGGTGGCGGTTGTGGCGTTGGGCGGCGCGAATGCGGCCCAGGCCCAGATGCGCACCGTCGACCCAAATCAGGCGAGCGATCTCGCCCCGGTTCCGGCGAGCGAGGCCGATTACGGCACCAAGGTCACGGCTCCGGCCGCCGAGGAGACGCCGGCCGCGGCCGCGCCGGAAAGCAGCGGGGCGGCCGCTGACGCAGGTTCCCCTGCGGCGGCGTCCTCCACGCCTCGCGACGATGCCGCCGCCGCCGTCGCCAACAATAACAGCTATGCCAAGGATGATGTCCTCAGCGCGGCCGAAGGCGTATTCGGCAAGGGCGCCGAAGGCCTGGGTGGCCTGATCGAGAAGATCTTCAAGGAACAGGGCAAGCCCAACGCCTACATCGCCGGCCGCGAGGCCGGCGGCGCGATCGTTGTCGGCGCGCGCTGGGGATCGGGAACGCTGTTCCATAAGGTCGAAGGGCAGATGCCGATCTACTGGACCGGGCCGTCGGTCGGCTTCGATCTCGGCGGCAACGGCTCCAAGACCTTCGTGCTCGTCTATAATCTGTTCGATACGGCCGACCTCTACCGCCGTTACCCAGCGGTCGAGGGCTCGGCCTATGTCGTCGGAGGTTTCACCGCGACCTATCTGCGCCGCGGCAATGTCGTGCTGATCCCGATCCGGCTCGGCCTCGGCTGGCGGCTCGGCATCAATGTCGGCTATATGAGCTTCTCGAAGACATCGAAGGCGCTGCCGCTTTAGGCCTTCAGCCCGGCAGCCCGATCAGCGAGATCTGGCGGCCGTAGCCCGATTCCCCGCGATGCGTCGCGCGGCGGAAGCTGAAGAAGCGGCCCGGCTGGGCATAGGTGTCCTCGCCGAGGGCGATCACCCGACCGATTCCGGCCGCTGCGAGCCGGTGCGCGACATAGGCCTCGATATCGAACTGGGCATGCCCGGGGCGGCGGCCATCGGCGAAGAAACGCTCATTGGCGGGATCGTCGGCCTCGAAGCGGCGCACGAAGGCCTCGTCGACCTCATAGCTCGCGCGTGCGATGCACGGGCCGATCGCGGCGACGATGTTCGCCCGGTCGGCGCCGAGCTTCTCCATTGCGGCGATCGCCATATCGGTGACCCCGGCGATCGCTCCTTTCCAGCCGGCATGCGCGGCGCCGACCACGCCAGCCTCCGCATCGGCGAACAGCACCGGCACGCAATCTGCGGTGAGGATGCCGAGCAGCAGCCCCGGCCGGTCCGTCACCAGCGCATCGGCATGCGGTCGCGCATCGTCGGCAAAGGTCGCGGTGACCGCGACCGTATCGGGCGAATGGACCTGGTGCAGCGTGACCAGCTTATAGCCCGGCGCCACAGCGTCGATCGCGCGGCGGCGATTCTCATGGACTGCACCGCGGTCATCGTCGGACCCCAGTCCGACATTGAGGCCGGCATGAATGCCTACGGATATCCCG
>CBFGOD010000617.1:0-2155 GCA_965650295.1 uncultured Shinella sp.
CGGCGAATTCGCCGGTATTGTCGCAGCGCAGCAGAATGGAGAGGATGCGCTGGCGGTGCTCGTCCTCGGCCAGCAACTCCAGCCATTCGCGGCCAACCCGCTCGAGCACGCCGAAGACATCGGCATTCTCGGCCTCCAGCTCGCGGGCGATCAGCTCTTCCTGCGGCATGGGCAGCGAATTGTAGAGTTCCAGCACCAGATCCGCCCTATTGGCGAAGTGCCAGTAGATGGCGCCGCGGGTGACCCCCGCGGCGCGTGCCACATCCTCCATCGAGGCATGGGCGACACCTTTTTCGTAGAAGACCTTTTCGGCCGCCAGCAGGATCTGCTGGCGGGTTTCCTTGGCCTCTGCCTTGGTCCGGCGCATGGCGGCTTACTCCGCCGGGCTGGTTGCAGCCGGCGCCGGCTCCTCCTTCTTTTTCCCGTAGCCGAACAGCTTCATCACGAAGACGAAGAAGATCGGCACGAAGAAGATGGCGAGCACGGTCGCGGTGATCATGCCGCCCATGACGCCGGTACCGATGGCGCGCTGGCTGCCCGAGCTTGCGCCGGTCGCGATCGCCAGCGGCAGAACGCCGAGCGTGAAGGCGAGCGAGGTCATCAGGATCGGGCGGAAGCGCAGGTGGCAGGCCTCGATGGTCGCATCGATCAGCGACTTGCCAGCCTCCATCTGCTCCTTGGCGAACTCGATGATCAGGATCGCGTTTTTCGCCGAAAGGCCGATGATCGCGATCAGGCCCACCTTGAAGTACACGTCGTTCGACATGTCGCGCATGGTGACGGCCAGCACCGCGCCGATCACGCCGAGCGGCACCACGAGGATGACCGCAAACGGGATCGACCAGCTTTCATAGAGGGCAGCAAGGCACAGGAAGACCAGGAGGATCGACAGGCCGACAAGGATCGGCGCCTGCGAACCGGACTGGATTTCCTGCAGCGACTGACCCGTCCACTCGTAGCCGAAGCCCGGCGGCAGCTGGGCGGCAAGCCGCTCCATTTCGGCGATCGCATCACCGGAAGAGAAGCCCGGCTTGGTCTCGCCGCTGAGGCGCATGGACGGATAGCCGTTGTAGCCAACCGTCTGCGTCGGCGCCATCATCCACTCCGCGGTCGCAAAGGCCGAGAGCGGAACCATGCCGCCGCTCGAATTGCGCACGTTGAGTTTCAGAAGGTCGGCCACCTGCATGCGTTCGTTCTGGTCCGCCTGCACCGTCACGCGCTGCATGCGCCCGGCATTCGGGAAGTCGTTGACATAAGTCGAGCCGAGATTGGTCGAGATCGTCGAATTGATATCGGCGAAGGTCACACCGAAGGTGTTGGCCTTCTCGCGATCGATCACGACATTGACCTGGGCCGCATCCGGCATGCCCTCGACGCGAACGCCCGTCACGACATTGCTCTGGGCCGCAAGGCCGATGAGCTGCCCCGTCGCGGCCGACAGCGCCTGCTGGCCGAGACCACCGCGATCCTGCAGACGGAACGAGAAGCCGCCCGTCGTGCCGAGACCCTGGATCGGCGGCGGCGACAGCGCGAAGCTGATCGCATCCTTGATCTGGCTCATCGCCATGCTGGCACGCCCGGCAATCGACTGCGCGGAGTTTTCAGGCCCGCGCTCGCTCCAGTCCTTCAGCGTCACGAAGGCAAGGCCGGCATTCTGACCCGCCCCGAAGAACGAGAAACCGTTGATGCCGACGATCGTGTTGACGGCGGATTCCTGACCGAAGATCTTTTCGGTCTGGGCCAGCACTTCGTCCGTACGGTGGCCGGTGGCTTCCGAAGGCAGCTGCATCATGACGATGACGAAACCCTGGTCCTCGTCCGGCAGGAACGACGACGGCAGCTTCATGAACATGTAGCCGAGGCCCGCGAGGATGGCGATATAGATCACCATGAAGCGGCCCGTCCGGCGGATCAGCCAGCTGACCGTGCCGCTGTAACCGCGCGACGAGCGGTCGAAACCGCGGTTGAACCAGCCGAAGAAACCACGCTTGGTGTGGTGGTGCCCCTTCGGAACCTGCTTGAGGAAGCTGCCCGCGAGTGCCGGCGTCAGCGACAAAGCGAGGAAGGCCGAGAACAGGATCGAGACGACCATCGTCAGCGAGAACTGCTTGTAGATGACGCCCGAGGCGCCCGGCTGCAGCGCCGAGGGCACGAA
>CBFGOD010000618.1:0-2153 GCA_965650295.1 uncultured Shinella sp.
GGCCGCCGCCATCCGCCATCTCGTCGCCGCCTCCGTTCCGGGCCTGGAAGTGGATGGCGTGACGATCCTCGATTCCGCCGGTCAGCTTCTCGCCTCCGGCGACGATGACGAGAACGGCGCCGTGAACCGTTCGCTGACGGCCGTCCAGACCGTTCAGGGCGAGATCGAACGCAATATCGAAAAGGCGCTCGCACCCTTCCTCGGCATGGACAATTTCCGCGCCAGCGTCACAGCCTCGCTCAACACCGATTCCCAGCAGATCCAGGAGACGGTCTACGATCCGGAATCGCGCGTCGAGCGTTCGGTCCGCGTGACCCGGGAAAGCCAGAAATCGCAACAGCAGGCCGACAACAAGGCCGCGACGGTCGAGCAGAACATTCCTCAGGGCGGCCCGCAGGGCGACGCCAACGGCCAGAAGTCCAGCGACGAGGCCGACAAGAAGGAAGAGCAGACCAACTACGAGATCAACAGCAAGAACGTCACCACGGTGCGCAACGGCTTTGCGGTCGAGAAGCTCTCCGTCGCCGTCGTCGTCAACCGGGGGCGCATTGCCGCCATGGTCGGCGAGCCGGCGGACCAGGCGAAGATCGATGCCTATATCGCCGACATGCAGAAGATCGTTTCCTCTGCGGCCGGTCTCAACACCGACCGCGGTGACGTCGTCACGATCAACGCCATGGAATTCCTCGACCACCAGCTGCTCGACGAGGCGGTGCCGGGTCCGGGCGTCATGGAAACCCTGACGCGTAATCTCGGCGGCATCATCAATGCGCTCGCCTTCCTCGGTGTCGCGGTCGTCGTGGTCTGGTTCGGCCTTCGCCCGGCCGTCCGCTCGATCACCGGTGGTGGTGCAGCGGCAGGCAATGCGCTGGAAAGCGATGCGGCCGGCCTCGAACTGCCCGATTTCTCGCCGGCAACGGGCATGGGCGGTGCCGGTGCGACGCTTATGGACGGCTTCGGCGCGGACTTCGGCTTCGACAGCACGGACGACCTGCTCAATGCCGGCGACGATGGCGATGGCACTTTCAACCGCCGCGTCAAGGAAGGCCCGGAGCGTCGCCTTGGCCGCATGGTCGAGATCAGCGAAGAGCGCGCCGCCAAGATCCTGCGCAAGTGGTCCATCGAGAAGGAAGCCGCCTGAGGCCTCCACGAAAAGACGAAATCAGGGCGCGGCCGGCAACGGTCGCGCCTTTCGCATTTCGGCGCTTGGTGATGCGCAGTTTTTGAAACTTATGTCGCTTTTCGGCAACGCTGTACCGCCCCTGTGACGCAATTTTTTCGCGTGTGAACGCCGGCTGCGCCTTGAGGGGAATCAATGCGGCCTTTCACGAAAAAAACTTTTCGCCCTGGACGGTTGTATGGGGCTGCCGCGCTTTGCAATCCTGAATCGAGTGAGCGAGGTCTTTTTTTGCGATGCATCATGAAGTGTTTAAGATATTGTATAGTTAACAATATCTTAAACGGTAAGCCGTCCGCAGATCCGTTCCGCTCTCATAAGGCAAATCACCCGAATTCCTGCGGCCCATAGAAGCTGCCAAAAGTAAATCCCGAGAAGGGGGCGGTGGTTTTTAGCGATGGTCGATGTACACTTTAGTTACTGATTCGCTTGGTGATTCTCGCCGATGCGGCCTGACCGGGATGCGTTCGGACGGTTCCGAATTCCTAACGGAAGGGAGGCGGGAATTCTCCGTTCGGAATCGGAACAGGGGGCTATCATGGAAACGATCCGGTCGGATGTCGCGGCCTGGGAATCCTATGGATTCTCCGCCGAGTCTGGTGAGCGTAAGAGTGCGCGTGAGCTTCTGGTTCAACATCTCGGACGCTGCGCGGAACGCGCCGGCCTCTCCTCGGGATTGAAGGCGCTGACCGATTACGTCAGTGCTTCCCACTATCTTCTCGTTCGTCACGACGTGTCGCCCGAAGCCGGGCTGGAAGCGGTCGTCGCTTCGGACTGGCCCTTCGACATGGTGCGCACCATTGCCGGCGCCATCGTCGCCAGCCAGTCCCGTCTCAGCGAACTGGACAAGTGCCTGAACCTGCTCAAGCCCTGCTTCGCCCATCTCAGTGATGACGTCGCGGTACCATCAGGCGTCAGCCGGGAATATTGCACCATCGCCTTTCATGTCGGGCGCGTGCGCATGTCGCTCGTGCTG
>CBFGOD010000619.1:0-2152 GCA_965650295.1 uncultured Shinella sp.
CCGCTCCCGCCTGGGGCACGGCGACACCGTTCATCATCAGATACGGCTCGATATCGTCACTTTTCGCCGTGATTGCGAGCGTGCCGTTTAGGAAGCCGTCAGCGGCAAGACCGGCCGTACCCTTCGCCGAAATCGTCGTGCTGCCGGCATTGAAGGCGGCGGAGACCGTTGCCGACCCCTCCGCCGGCTGCGTCACGCGGATGGTGGCGCTGCCATCAGGCTCGGCGTCGAAAGGCAGCGGATCAAGTCCAATCTGCCCGGCGAGCACGACGGATTGCGGGTTGAACAGGCTACCTTCAAGCTCGAAGTTTTTGCCGGCGAGGAGATCGGCCGGCGTTTCCGCCGAGACGTTCAACTCCAGACGTCCTTCGTTGACAGGTCCGGTGACGGTCAGCGTCGCCGGCTTGTCCTCGGCCATCGTCGCGCGAATGGAGAGGTCGGCATTGTCATAATAGCCGGCGCTGGCGACGAAACGGCTGAGAAGCGGATGAGCCGGCAGGTGGCGTGTTAGGAGATCCGCGATCGGCCGCATGGCCTCCGCCTTCAGCTTGATGTCGATGCCGGCGCTGGGCGCCAGCAGCGTCCCGCCGAGGGTCCCGCTGGCGGAGAGGCTCGCCCCTTCCAGGCCAGCAATGTCGAGGCGGCTCAGCGTGAGCAGGCCGTCCTTCACCGACAGCGCCGCATTGACGCCGGAGGCGGTTTCGCCGAAGGCGGTAAAGCGGTCCGCCTTGATGTCCAGCGCCATCGCATGGTCCGCGAGCGTGCCGAGCGACGCATCGCCGGCAACGAGGCCGGTGAGCGCCTGCAGCGATTCCAGCTGCACCTCGTTGCCGCGCAACTCCAGCGAGAGGGTCGGCGCGGCATCGCTGCGGGATTCGCGTTCCAGCCGGCCGTTCAACGACGCGCCGCCAATGGCGATTTCGAGGTTCTCGAAGCGCTGCAACTCGTCGGTCAGATTTACGTCGGCGGAAAAGCCCGCCGTCTTCAGCTTGCGAATTTCGGGATCGACGGAGCCGGCAAGCCAGGCGGCAAGGCCGGACGGCTGGTTGGACGCGATCAGGAGATTGCCGACGAAGCCGCGGTTGTCGCGCAATGTCAGCCGCCCCTTCGCCTCTAGTGCTGTGCGGCCCGGCAGCTGCGCATCCGCCCGGTCGATGCGCCAGCCATCGCCATCAGGCTTCACGTCGAGACGGATTTCGCGCACCGTCGTATCGCCGACCACGACGGCGGGCAGGAAGAGACTGGCGCGGCCGGGCACCTGCGGGATCGGAATATCGGCGGCGATGGCGAGCAGTACCTGAAGCCGCTGGCGGGCGGAAAGCTGCGGATCACGGCCGGTCTTGCCGGTCTCGCCGCTGGCGCCGATGCGCGAAACGTCGATCTGCTGGCCATCGGCGATCAACAGGAATTCCGGCGCGCGGCCGGTATCCAGCGTCGCCTCCCCCGTTACCACATAGGGATCGGCGGCGGGACCAGCTTCGAGACGGTATTCGGGAATGCGCACGCGCTCGTTCGAAAGCTCGAATTTACCGGCAATGCGGATCGGATCGCCCGGCGCCTCGCCCTTGGCGCGCGGCTTTTCGGAAACGGTGAAACCGCCCTGATATTGCGGGCGGAAATCGACCACCTTCAACGCACCGTCGAGATCGGCGGTAAACGCGAGATTATCGGGGACGATGCGGGCGCGCATGGATAGCGCGCCGTTCTCCACCTGCCCGCTCGACAGCTGGAAGGCACCGCTTTCCCCATCGAGCGCACCGCGCCCATCGATGCGCCAGGGACCGGCCAGTGTTTTTGCCGAAATCTGCGCGTCGAGCCCGGTGACGTGGCGCGTGCGGCCCGTCTGCTCGTCGACGAACTCGATATCGCCGCCGGTGATCGCAACGTTTTCGAGAATGACGGTGCGGGCGGGAATATTGGACTTTCGGCCCCGCGCCCAATCAAGCGTGCCGTCCTGGAAGAGCTTGACGCGGGCCTTCGGCTCCTCGATGCGCATATCGAAGATCAGCGCTTCGCCGGAGAGGAACGGTGCAAGCTCCGCGTCCATCGAGAAACGCGCGACCTCGACCAGCGGCTTGCCATCCTCCGGCGAACCGACGCGCACGTCGTTGAGCGTCACGGACGGGAACGGGATGAGACGCGCATCGACGCT
>CBFGOD010000620.1:0-2150 GCA_965650295.1 uncultured Shinella sp.
GACGTCGTTGCTGCTGCCGGCGCTCCTGATCTCGGACCTCGGCGTCGCCGCTGCAGCTCCGGTCGCTTCCGCCCCGGTTCACGTCAAGAAGGTTGACGCCCAGGGCCGTTCCTACGCCACCGGCAAGCGCAAGGACGCTGTCGCCCGCGTGTGGGTCAAGCCGGGCTCCGGCAAGATCACCATCAACGGCAAGTCGTACGAAGCCTACTTCGCACGTCCGGTCCTGCAGATGATCCTGCAGCAGCCGATCGTCGCAGCTGCCCGTGACGGCCAGTTCGACATCGACGCGACCGTTGCCGGCGGCGGCCTTTCCGGCCAGGCCGGTGCTGTTCGTCACGGCATCTCCAAGGCACTGACCTACTTCGAACCGGGCCTGCGCTCGGTCCTGAAGAAGGGCGGCTTCCTGACCCGCGACTCGCGCGTCGTCGAACGCAAGAAGTACGGCAAGGCCAAGGCCCGTCGTTCGTTCCAGTTCTCCAAGCGTTAATCGCTCGGACATTTGGTTCAGGAAAGGCCGGGGTTCGCCCCGGCCTTTTTCGTTTTGGACGCGCAAAAATCCCTTGCCTTGCGCAAGCCGATTGGCGAACGTCCCGCCACATTTTGTTTGCGCATCTTTTGCTGGAAATGCTCTGGAGGGACTTTCATGGCCAACAAGACGATCGATCACGCCATCACCGGCAAGACGCTGAAAAGTGCGGCCTCCGACCCGACCCATGCGGGCATCCTGTCCTTCATGCGCCGGCGCTACACGAAGGTGCTGAAGGATGTCGATGCGGTCGTCTGGGGCATTCCCTTCGATGCCGCGACCTCCAACCGCCCCGGCACGCGCTTCGGGCCGCAGGCGATCCGGCGCGCCTCCGCGATCATGGACAACGATCCGCAATATCCCTTCGAACGCGACCTGTTCGAGGACATGGCCGTCATCGACTACGGCGATTGCCTGCTCGACTACGGCAACCATTCCAGGACGCCGGCGACCATCGAGCGCGAAGCGAAGAAGATCCTGAAATCCAGTGCCTATATGCTGACGCTCGGCGGCGATCATTTCATCACGCTTCCGTTGCTGCGCGCCCATGCCGAAAAATACGGCCCCCTCTCCCTCGTGCAGTTCGATGCGCACCAGGATACCTGGGCCGATGAGAAGGGCCGCATCGACCACGGCTCCTTCGTCGGCACGGCCGTGCGCGAAGGCCTGATCGATCCCGAGACGTCGATCCAGATCGGCATCCGCACCCATGCGCCAGAAGATTGCGGCATCCGCATTCTCTATGGCTACGACGTGGAGGAAATGAGCGCCGGACAGCTCGCCGATGCGATCATCCATCATGTCGGCGACAAGCCGACCTATCTCACCTTCGATATCGACTGCCTCGACCCGGCCTTTGCGCCCGGCACCGGCACGCCGGTCTCCGGAGGCCCGACCAGCGCGCGCATCCTCTCGGTCCTGCGCAAGCTCGGCGCGCTCAACATCGTCGGTTCGGATGTCGTTGAAGTCGCGCCTGCCTATGACCATGCCGACATCACCGCCATCGCCGCGTCCAACATCGCGATGTACATGCTCGGCCTGCATGCCGAGGCGCTGGCGGAGCGACGCTGAAACACGGCGTTGAATACGACAGGACAAGGGGCTATATCCGCCGCGAAGGCAAAAACAGGATTGGACGAGAGATGAAACCGAAGATCTTCATCGATGGCGAACACGGCACGACGGGTCTGCAGATCCGTACCCGCATGGCCGGCCGCGACGATGTGGACTTGCTGTCCATTCCGGAAGCCGAGCGCCGTAATGCGCGGCTGCGCGAAGACCTCTTGAACAGCGCCGACGTCGCCATCCTCTGCCTGCCGGACGATGCGGCCAAGGAAGCGGTCGCCATGGTCTCCGGCAACAATTCCGTGCGCATCATCGACACCTCGACGGCGCACCGCGTCCACCCGGACTGGGCCTATGGCTTTGCCGAAATGGACAAGGCGCAGCCGAAGAAGATCGCGGATGCGCGCTATGTCGCCAATCCCGGCTGCTATCCGACGGGCGCCATCGGCCTTCTGCGCCCGCTACGCCTCGCCGGCCTGCTGCCGCAGGATTATCCCGTCACGGTCAACGCGGTCTCCGGCTATACCGGCGGCGGCAAGCAGATGATCGCGCAGATGGA
>CBFGOD010000621.1:0-2144 GCA_965650295.1 uncultured Shinella sp.
CGGCATCCTCTGGGAGCTCCAGGCGATCACGGCCGTCGTCGTCGGCGGCACGGCGCTGAAGGGTGGGGCAGGGCGCGTCTGGGGCACGATCTGCGGCGCCTTCATTCTCGAACTGGTCGGCAACATCATGCTGCTCTCCAACTTCATCAGCGAATATCTGATCGGGGCCATCCAGGGCGCGATCATCATCATTGCGATGCTCGTCCAGCGCTCGCTGGTACGGAAATCGTGAGACCAGGCAGGGCCGGAACGCGCAAAGCGGCCGGGCCTGCGGGGACGTAGCCGGGTTCACAGGTCCCCGGTGAGGAACGAAGACCTGCTTTTGGGAGGAAACTCATGCGCAAGAAACTTTTGGGCCTGACCGTTGCGGCGATGGCGCTGATCGCCGGTGCCGTTCATGCGGAAGACAAGAAGGTGACGATCGGCGTCTCCATTCCGGCAGCCGACCACGGCTGGACCTCCGGCGTGGTGTTCCATGCCGAGCGTGTTGCCAAGCTGCTCATGGAACGCAATCCGGGCCTCAACGTCATCGTCAAGACCTCGCCGGATCCGGCAAGCCAGGCGAATGCCGTGCAGGATCTGGAAACGCAGGGCATCGACGCACTCGTCATCCTGCCGTCCGACCCGGACTCGCTGGTCAACGCCATCAAGGAAGTCAAGGACAAGGGCACCTTCGTCGCGCTCGTCGACCGTGCACCGAGCACCAACGACAATTCCGTGCGTGACCTCTATGTCGCCGGCAACAACTTCGCGCTTGGCCAGACGGCCGGCGAATATATCAAGACCACGACGCCGGACGCTGAAGTCGTCGTTATCCGCGGCATGGCGATCCCGATCGACCAGCAGCGCCAGGATGGTTTCGACAAGGGCATCGAGGGCTCGAACGTCAAGGTTCTCGATCGCCAGTACGGCAACTGGAACCGCGACGATGCCTTCAAGGTCATGCAGGACTACCTGACCAAGTACCAGAAGATCGACGTCGTATGGTGCCAGGACGACGACATGGCCGTCGGCGTTCTCCAGGCCATCGAGCAGGCCGGCCGCAAGGACATCCAGTATGTCATCGCCGGCGCCGGTTCGAAGGACATGATCAAGAAGGTCATGGATGGCGACAAGATGATCCCGGTCGACGTGCTCTATCCGCCGGCAATGGTCGGCACCGCGCTCGAAATGACCGCCGCCAATTTCTACGGCCAGGTCCCTGTTCGCGGCGTCTACACGATCGACGCAACGCTGGTGACGAAGGACAACGCGAAGGACTTCTACTTCCCGGACTCCCCGTTCTGATCTGACGACGACAAGGCCGCCCGGGACATGATGCCCGGGCGGTTCGCCGTGACCATGCCCCACCCACTGCCGTCATCCTCGGGCTTGACCCGAGGATCCATGTCGCGGGTGGGGTGTGGATGGTCGGGTCAAGCCCGACCGTGACAGAGGAGAGGTGGGATGCTGCCTCTTCATTCCATTGGATTTTGCCCAATTTCGCATTGCCCACCCGGCCAAAGGCCGATAGCTTTCACGCCGCTGTGGTACGTACCGCAAGAATGTCTGAGACAGGCCGCGAGGATCGGCCGAGTTCCTGGAGGACGACGAATATGAAGACGACCAAGGGCCCGGCCCTGTTTCTTGCACAGTTCGCGGGCGATGCCGCGCCGTTCAATTCCTGGGACTCGATTACCAAATGGGCGGCTGATATCGGCTACAAGGGTGTGCAGGTTCCAAGCTGGGACGGCCGCTTCATCGATCTGAAGAAGGCCGCATCCTCGAAGACCTATTGCGATGAATTCGCTGGCAAGGCGCGGGAGAACGGCGTCGAAGTCACCGAGCTCTCGACCCATCTGCAGGGCCAGCTCGTCGCCGTGCATCCCGCCTATGACGAGGCTTTCGACGGCTTTGCGGCGCCGGAAGTGCGCGGCAATCCGAAGGCGCGGCAGGAATGGGCCGTTGACCAGGTGAAGCTCGCGCTGACGGCCTCGAAGCATCTCGGCCTTGACGCCATGGCCAGCTTCTCCGGCGCGCTTGCCTGGCCTTTCGTCTATCCCTGGCCGCAGCGCCCCGCCGGCCTCGTCGAGACCGCCTTCGACGAACTGGCGAAACGCTGGAAGCCGATCCTCGACCATGCGGAGGATTGCGGCATCGACGTC
>CBFGOD010000622.1:0-2132 GCA_965650295.1 uncultured Shinella sp.
CTGAGCTATCTGTTCTCGGGGATGTTCATCGGCCCGACGAGCCAGGCGCCACGCTTCGACGAGGCGCGGCATGACAGCCTTTACGAGTTGGAGATCGCGCTGTCGCAGGTGCCGGCACCCAATCAGGGCGTGCCGCCGCTGCCCTGGCTCGTCGATCGGCTGTTCCGCAATCTCCTGACCGACGTCACCGGCAACACGCACCGCTCGGAAATCTGCATCGACAAGCTGTTCTCCCCGGACGGACCGACCGGCCGGCTCGGCCTTGTCGAGTTCCGCGGCTTCGAAATGCCGCCGAATGCCCGCATGAGCCTGGCCCAGCAGTTGCTGATCCGTGCCCTCATCGCCCGCTTCTGGCTGAACGCGGCTGAGGGCGGCTTCGTGCGCTGGGGCACGACGCTGCACGACCGCTTCATGCTGCCGCACTATGTCTGGCAGGATTTTCTGGACGTCCTCGCCGATCTCCGGGCCAACGGCTTCGATCTTCGGCCGGAGTGGTTTGCCGCACAGCTCGAATTCCGCTTTCCCTTCTGCGGCGAGGTCGAATACGAGGGCGCCAATCTCGAAGTGCGCCAGGCGCTGGAACCCTGGCATGTCATGGGCGAACAGGGTGCGATCGGCGGCACCGTGCGCTATGTCGATTCGTCGGTCGAGCGGCTTCAGGTGAAGCTGGAGACCGCAAATCCCGAACGCTACACGGTCGCTTGCAACGGTCGCCCGGTTCCGCTGAAAAGCACAGGCACCAGGGGCGTCTCGGTCGCCGGCGTGCGCTACAAGGCGTGGCAACCCGCATCGGGCCTGCATCCCGTGCTGCCCGTCAACACACCGCTTACTTTCGACATATATGATACATGGTCGAAGCGAGCGATCGGGGGCTGCATTTACCACGTTGCCCATCCGGGCGGACGCAACTATGACACCTTCCCGGTAAACGGAAACGAGGCGGAGGCGCGCCGGCTGGCGCGGTTCGAGCCCTGGGGGCACAGGACGGGCGGCTATCTTTTGCAGCCGGAAACACCATCGGCGGATTTCCCGCTGACGTTGGATCTGCGCCGGCCACCGGGAATCTAGCCTCCATAGGAGAAATGGATTGAAGACCACGAGTGTGGAGGCGCAGAAGATCGAGGCCGACGCGGCGGAGACGCCTGCCCGTGCCTATGCCCCGCTTCCTGATGTGGCCGACGAGATGGTCGATACGCAGGGAAAGGTACGCCAGGTCTGGCGACATTTCCTGTCGGCACTCGAGCGCATGGACGAGACGGACCTCGCCGGCCGCTTCGCCCGCGCCGACCGGTATCTGCGCGATGCCGGCGTCTTCTACCGCGCCTATGGCAAGGAGGCGGGCAGCGACCGCGCCTGGCCGCTTTCCCACATTCCCGTCCTGATCGACGAGGCCGAATGGGAGCATCTTTCGCGCGGCCTCATTCAGCGCGCGGAGCTGCTCGAAGCCGTCGTCGCGGATATCTACGGCAAGAACGAACTGGTCGCCAACGGCCTTTTGCCGCCCGCACTCGTCGCCTCCAACAATGAATTCCTGCGCCCGCTCGTCGGTGTTCATCCGGCTGGCCAGCATTTCCTGCACTTCGTCTCCTTCGAGATCGGCCGCGGCCCCGATGGCAACTGGTGGGTGCTTTCCGATCGCACGCAGGCCCCCTCCGGCGCCGGTTTCGCGCTGGAAAACCGCGTCGCGACGACACGCGCCTTTTCCGATGTCTATGCCGAAACGCACGCCCATCGCATTGCCGGTTTCTTCGGCGCCTTCCGCGAAACCCTCCAGGGCAAAAAATCCGCGGAAGACCGCATTGCCGTCCTGACACCGGGTCTCGCCAACGAAACCTATTTCGAACACGCTTACATCGCCCGCTATCTCGGCTTCATGCTGCTCGAAGGCGAAGACTTGACGGTGGTCGGCGGCAAGGTGATGGTGCGCACGGTCGCCGGCCTGAAACCCGTCGGCGTGCTCTGGCGTCGCCTCGATGCCGCCTTCGCCGATCCGCTGGAACTCAACCAGAACTCCCATATCGGCACGCCCGGCATGGTCGAAGCGCTGCGCTCCGGTTCCGTCACCTTCGTCAACGCACTCGGCGCCGGCATCGTCGAAACGCGGGCCATGCTCGCCTTCCTGCCCAATATCT
>CBFGOD010000623.1:0-2131 GCA_965650295.1 uncultured Shinella sp.
GCAATCGCCGAATACTGCTGCGCCAGCTGTTCGGCGGCGGCTTGCAGCTGTTTGGTGGCCTCGACCGAATCCTTCTGCACCCGGCTCAATTGCTCGGCGGCAAGTCCGGCACGCGCCATCGCGTCGGCCTGCTCGTTGATCTTCTGTTTCAGCTGATCGTTGATCGTCAGCCCCTGTTCGCGGGCGGCATCCAGCAGCTGTTGCGCGATCCGTTCGCGTTCGATTGCGACCGTCTTCTCGTCGATGGTCTTCGTCGAGTCGGCGTTGATCTCGTTTTCGCGCTGCTGCTGCTCAAGCCGCTTCTGGTTGGCTGCGAACAGTTCATCGTATGCGGCCTTTTCCTTCTTGGCCGCTTGCGTGCGCCGCTCGGCATAGGCCAGCGCGTCTTCGCGGGTGGCACCGCCGCCGAGGATCGACGGATTGGCCGCTACCGCCGCACCCATGCCCGGAATGTCGGCGATCTTCGTGCCAGGTGCAGACGACAGCACCTTGACCGCACCGCCAGCGCCGAGGAAATGCGCCAGCTGCAATGCCGCCTCGTTGACCTCCTGCCCTGCCCCGATCAGCACCTTGGCATTTTCGCTGGCATAGGCGCGGATCATCCGGCGATTGGCTTCGATGTCGCCGCGCAATGCGAGGATCGCGGCATCGGACATGCCAGCGGCTTCCGTGGCGAAGTTGCGCTTGAACACCGCCAGCCATGTCGAGTCGATGAACTGGCCCGCGCCAGTCGCCGACGAGTTCGGGTTCTTGGCATTCGCCCGACCACCGCTTTCCGCCTGAATGACACGCTCGACGAAACCGTCGATGGCACCGGCAGCGTCGCCAAGTGACTGCTGGAATTTCAGTTGTGTCTCTGACGGGTTGAACATGCCGCCGCCAGACGTGACCGGTGACAGCGCGCCGTAAGGCTGGAAGTTGATCTGGTTTATTTTGTTACCGGCCTTTTCCAACTCGACCAGTTCGTCGAAGGCTGTTTCGATACTCTTCGTCCATGTCGCCATGGCCTGTGGCAGGTTCTGGCCGAACAGGTCGATCCAGTCGTTCCCGGCGACTTCAATGCCTTTGATCAGCTTGAGGAAATCCGGCAGGATCGTGTCGCTAAGCACCTTCGCCGCCTTGCCGAAATCGACGGTATGCCTTTCGATCTCCTCGACGGCCTTCTGCATCTTCACGCCCTCAGCGATGAACTCGCGAAGGCGATCGATGGTCTTTCTCAGGTTCTCGTCGGTCGTCGCGAGACCCTTGAGGGCCAGCGCCTGGTCGAGCTTGACGAAATCGGCAGTGCCATCTTCTGCCGATTTGGCGAACGCCGTGATCTCCGGCTCAAGCCCCCTGAACGCATCCGTCACTTTGACGATGCCAGCGGCTGCGGCGTTCACCGGGTTGGCGAGCGAGGCCATCTCTTTGATGATCTGCTGCGCACCGGCTTCATCACCGCGCGCGAACGCCTCGTCGCGTGCCTTGCGCAAACGCTTGAGGGCGGCAACCGCTTGGGCGTCGTCGAATTTGATCACCTCGCCGCCAAGGTCGAGCGTGGTCTTTTGCAGATCGGCTGTCAGCTGCGACAACCGATCCTTTGAGCGTTGCAGTTCATAGTCGGCGACTTCGGCGGTCTTCTTCTTGTAGTCGTCGAGGCCCTTCATCGCATCGCCGTATGCATCCTGCATCGCCGACACGGCTTCGGCATGTTGCTTCCATGCGGTATCGGCAGCGTCGGCCCCTTCCTCAGACGCCTTGAAATAGTCCTGCGCCGCTTGGGCGAGATAGCCAAAGCCAAGGATGAGGCCGGAGATCGCCAGCGCGGTCGGGCTTAACATCGTGCCGAGCGCGGTAGCGAGCCCCTTGAACACGCCGCCCTTGCCGAGTTCGCCGACCGCCTGCTGCACCTGCCCGGCCTGCTGGATCATGATCGTGAACGGCGAGGTGCCAGCCAGAAGGCCTTGCGAAATATCGTTCAGCTGGAACGACAGGTTTCGAACGCCCTGCTGCGACTGGCGCATCGCACGGTCGATCACTTGGCTCTGCTGCTGGATCGTCTGGCCGGACTTGGTGAAGTCCTTCTGGATATTGTCGTTGAACGTCTTTTCGAGGTAACCCGCCTTCTTCAACGAGTGTTCCAGCGAGTTGA
>CBFGOD010000624.1:0-2129 GCA_965650295.1 uncultured Shinella sp.
TCCTCGGTGCTTTCCCGTGCCAAGCCGTTCCAGGTCACGATGGCGACGCCGGCCGGCGATACCTACGAATATCCGCCGCGCGACCTGTTGCAGGAGCCGCCGCGCACCGTCGGTTTCGTGCTGACGCAGGAACAGCTGGAACAGAATGCCGGCCTTCTCGAAAGCGTCCTGGAAGATTTCGGCGTTCGCGGCGAGATCATCCATGTTCGCCCGGGTCCGGTCGTCACGCTCTACGAATTCGAGCCCGCACCGGGCGTGAAATCCTCGCGCGTCATCGGTCTTGCCGACGATATCGCCCGCTCCATGTCGGCCCTTTCGGCCCGTGTGGCGGTCGTGCCCGGCCGCAATGTCATCGGCATCGAGCTGCCGAACCAGACGCGCGAGACGGTCTATTTCCGCGAGATGATCGAGAGCCAGGATTTTGCCCGCACCGGCTTCAAGCTGCCGCTATGCCTGGGCAAGACCATCGGTGGCGAACCCGTCATCGCCGAACTCGCGAAGATGCCGCACCTGCTCGTCGCCGGCACCACCGGCTCGGGCAAGTCGGTTGCCATCAACACGATGATCCTCTCGCTGCTCTACCGTTTCCGCCCGGAAGAATGCCGCCTGATCATGGTCGATCCCAAGATGCTGGAACTGTCGATCTATGACGGCATTCCGCATCTGCTGACCCCCGTCGTCACCGATCCCAAGAAGGCCGTCATGGCGCTGAAATGGGCGGTGCGCGAGATGGAGGACCGTTACCGCAAGATGTCGCGCCTCGGCGTGCGCAATATCGACGGCTACAACACCCGCGTTGCCGCCGCCCGCGACAAGGGCGAGACGATCTCGATCAGCGTGCAGACCGGTTTCGACAAGGGAACCGGCGAGGCGATCAACGAGGAGCAGGAACTCTCGCTCGAGCCGATGCCCTATATCGTCGTCATCGTCGACGAGATGGCCGACCTGATGATGGTCGCCGGCAAGGAGATCGAAGGCGCGATCCAGCGTCTCGCCCAGATGGCCCGTGCCGCCGGTATCCACCTGATCATGGCGACGCAACGCCCCTCGGTCGACGTCATCACCGGCACGATCAAGGCGAACTTCCCGACGCGCATCTCCTTCCAGGTCACCTCGAAGATCGACAGCCGCACCATCCTGGGCGAACAGGGTGCCGAACAGCTCCTCGGCCAGGGCGACATGCTGCACATGGCCGGCGGTGGGCGCATCTCGCGCGTCCATGGCCCCTTCGTTTCCGACGAGGAAGTCGAAAAGGTCGTGCTGCATCTCAAGGCCCAGGGCCGCCCGGAATATCTGGAAACGGTGACGGCCGACGAGGAAGAAGAGGAAGACGAGAAGCCGACGACCGGCGGTGCCGTCTTCGACAAGGGTGATATCGCCGCCGAAGACGGCGACGATCTCTACGAGAAGGCGGTCAAGGTCGTACTGCGCGATCGCAAGTGCTCGACCTCCTATATCCAGCGCCGCCTTGCCGTCGGCTACAACCGGGCTGCGTCCCTCGTCGAGCGCATGGAGAAGGAAGGCCTCGTCGGCCCTGCCAACCATGTCGGCAAACGCGAGATCATTTCGGGCGAGCGTGGCAGCTTCCAGGCGCCGGAATCGGCCGAAGACGAGTGAGATTTTCTCTGGTGGCGATTGCCCGTCTTTCGGGCAATTGTCCTACTTATTTGAAATGGATGGATTTTCCGGATCCGGCTCGCTCACGCGGGCCGGATTTTTACCCTGTCCACGAGAAATTTATTTCTACTGCTCCATTTAATCGATTTGGCTCGCAGTCGGGTCTTTCAGGCCTGTTGCATATGGCGGACTGTTCTGTGAATAGTGCCGCCAACCCGTGAAATCAGCATCCTAAAAGGAGGACAGGAATGGCATTGATCACCATGCGGCAATTGCTCGACCACGCAGCGGAGAACGACTACGCACTGCCGGCATTCAACGTCAACAACCTGGAATATGTCCAGGCGGTCATGCGTGCAGCAGATGCAACGGACTCCCCGGTGATCTTGCAGGCAAGCCGCGGTGCGCGCTCCTATGCGGGCGATGCGTTCCTGCGTCATCTCATCCTGGGTGCTGCCGAAGAATATCCGCATATCCCGGTCTGCCTGCATCTCGACCACGGCGACCAGCCT
>CBFGOD010000625.1:0-2127 GCA_965650295.1 uncultured Shinella sp.
AGCGTCGACTTGCCGTGGTCGATATGGGCCACGATCGAGAAGTTGCGGATATGGTCGAGGGGCGTCGAAGAATTGGTGCTCATGCGCGCCATATAGCAGCGCCGAAGATTCCCGCAAAGCGGTAAATGATCGGTTTCCTGGGCCGGAGCGCCGCTATTCCGGGGCTTTTTCGCCTTCGACCAGTGCGCCGGCATTCGGCACCTGGGCGCTGCGGATCTCGAAGGTCTCGCGCGCCTCCGGCGGCACGGTCTCGCGAAGGCGCAGACGGTGGGCGACGAAGGCGGCATAGAGGACCGCGACGGCCATGGCGGCATAGATGAAGGTCTTGGGGCCGAAGGTCGGCGTCAGCGCGGTCACGGCAAGCGGCACGAGGGTGGCGGCGGTCGACCAGGCGACGAGCAGCGTCGAGGCGAGCGGCACGAAATTCTCCGGATCCGTGCGGTCGTTGGCATGGGCGTTGGCGATGGAATAGACGCTTTCGGTCGCCCCCGCCCAGAGCGCGAAGACCAGCATGAGGATGACCAGTGCCTGGAAGGAGACGAAGAGCGCGGCGACGGCGGCCCCCGTGATGAGCAGGCAGGTGAAGATCAGCACGACGCGCCGGTCGATGCGGTCCGACAGCGTGCCGAGCGGATATTGCACGAAGAGCAGGCCGAACTGCATGACGAACATCAGGAGCGCCACGTCCTTCTGGCCGACATTGTTGGTGGCGGCATAGATCGGCGTAAAGCCCTGCACCACCATGGAGAGGCCGCCGGCGGCGAGCACGCCGATGAGCGCGACCGGCGAATTGCGCCAAGCCATGGCGAAATCCACGCTGACGCTGGCCGGCGCCGGCGGCGTCGGAAGCCGGGTGAGGCCGATCGGCAGGATGGCGAGCGTGGTGACGAAGATGGTGACGAGCGGCGCGAGGTTGCCATCGGCCGGCATCTGGCCGAACAGCCAGGCGCCGACGCCGAGCCCCAGCACATAGGCCATGTAGAAGAACGACATGGCCTTGCCGCGCCAGCGGTTGTCGGCCGCGTGGTTCAGCCAGCTCTGAGCGATGATGAAATTGGCATTGCCCGCCGTGCCATAGATGCCGCGTGCCAGAACCCAGAGGATGGGATTGACGCCGAGCGCCACGAGGAAGGCGGCGATGAGGACGAGCGCCATGGAGCAGGAAAACGCCCGCGCATGGCCGACGCGGCGGATGACCGGACCGGCCAGGATGCAGCCGAGCAGGCCGCCGAAGGCGATCATCGTGACGGCGGCACCGGGCGTCCAGGCGGGCGCGTCGGCGCGCGACAGCACATAGGGCACATAGGCGAGCATGATGCCGTTGCCGATGGCGACGAAGGTCATCGAGACGACGATGGCGGTGATGGAAAAGAGCGACGATGCCCGCTGTGTTTCCCCCGCCATGTGCCGCTCCTCCGATTCTCGTGCGGCCACCATATCCGGTCAGGCCGATGTCGCATTGTCGCCGCAGCGCCATGACCAGGAATTATTTTGGGATGAGGTCATGCCGGTTGACTCCATTATGCGGGAGAATTATTCCATGATAATGGAAAATGAAACCGATCCCCTGGAAAGCGCCATCGGCGAACGGCTGCGGCAGCTGCGCATGGCCCGCAACCAGACGCTGGACGATCTGGCCGGCGCCTCGGGCGTCAGCCGGGCGATGATCTCGCGCATCGAGCGCGGCGAGGCGAGCCCGACGGCGCAGCTGCTCTCGCGGCTCTGTGCCGCCCTCGACCTGACGCTGTCGGCCTTCTTCGCCTTTTCCGGAGAGGCGGGCGATCCCCTGTCGCGGCGCGAGACGCAGACCGTTTGGCGCGATCCGGAAACCGGCTATCAGCGCCGTGCGGTCTCGGCCGCCAACACGGCCGCGCGCGTCGAGGTGATCGAGGTCGATTTTCCCGCCGGTGCGCGCATCGCCTATCCGCCGGAAACGGCGAAGGCCGGCATGACGCAGCATGTCTGGCTGTTTTCCGGCCGCCTGCGCATGACGATTGCCGGAACCGTGCATGATCTTAACCCCGGCGATTGCCTCTATATGAGCATCACCGAGGGCCATGTCTTTGAAAATCCCGGCGATGGGCCGGCGCATTATGCCGTGGTGCTGGACCGCGGCAGAGCCTGAGG